>NZ_JBHUON010000010.1:0-133370 GCF_042686155.1 Mucilaginibacter antarcticus
TAGTATCTTTCTTTTGACACTTTAAGATACAAAAAAGGCGTAGAAAAATTTCTTCTTCTACGCCTTTTTTCACTATTGGACTTTTTCAGTGCCCTCGCAAATGCAACGGGGATTTTTTTGTGTGTTATGAATGATTACAATTCAAATCCATAAGCCAAACGCAAACCTACTAAACCGTAATTACTGCCTTGACCAGAGAAATCTTCGTAACGTACGCCAACATCCCATTTTTGATTAGCCCAACCTAAACCTGGTGCTAAAATTAATTTAGTGTTTTTAGCGCCTTTAGTTTCAAAACCTGCACCAGCTTCTGCAGAAAAGTACAAGTTGTCCGTAAAAAATGCTTTCATACCCGCTTTTAAAGGGACAACGCCAAAGCTTGTTGCATCATATTTTGTTGTACCCACAGTGTAATCCTTACCGAAGAAATTATAATAACCTGACGTAAGCATTAACGCAAATTTTTCTCCAACGCCATATTGTAACCGTGCTGTACCGCCTAATTCGAAATTTGATCCACCAAGTCCATTATGTATAGCGCCTGTTGGAGCACCAGCTTCAAGACCTACACCAAAACGTAATTTACTTTTAGGGGTAGTTTGAGCATTTGCAGTAGTTCCGATAAAAAGCGCAATACCTGCTAAAGTTGTTGCTGCTAATTTTGTTAAATTTTTCATTGTTGTGTTCTTGTTAGTAAATAAGTTAGATACATATTAATACTGGCCACTTAACAAATACTTTGCCACCGATGCCAATTTAAACAAGCATTTTATAATAATGACAATACTTGGACATGCCATATTAGTTCGTTATTAACAATTGTTAATAGCTTTATAAGCTGATTATGAGCGTTAAAAGTTGTTGTGGTTTGGGATGGAAAAAAGCAAGAAATGCTAATTAACAACGATGGTTGTATGCTAAAAAACACGTTTGGATCGGCGCAACATAACAATTGCTATGATCATCTAAATAGCCCAATTGTAGAAAAAACGTCTACTAAAATAGACAAAACGTGGTTTTAGCATTATAAAAAAGCCCCACTGCGGTTAACAGCAGAGGGGCACATTGGTATTTGTTAGATGTTATTTAATGTAAAACATCTTCATCTTCTTTATAATTTTTAGCCATCTCGGCCAGCTTTTTCTCACCATAAGCAAACTTGGTGATCAGGTAATACAGCACGGGCACGATAAATATAGCCAATGATGTAGCGGCTATCATACCACCAAACACTGTCCAACCAATAGTTTTACGCGCCTCGGCACCGGCACCCGATGCAAACAGCAATGGCGCAACACCCAGAATAAATGCCAGCGAGGTCATTATAATGGGGCGCAAACGCAGTTTAACAGCTTCCAGCGTAGCTTTTTCAAGGTCCATACCCTTGTCAACCCGCTCTTTAGCAAACTCAACAATCAGGATAGCGTTCTTAGCCGCTAAACCTATAAGTGTTATCAAACCAATTTGCGCATAGATATTATCGACCAAAGTTTTTTGGAACGTCAAGAATAGTATTGCGCCAAAGGCACCCAGAGGCACTGCCAATAATACCGAAAATGGTACCGACCAGCTCTCGTACAAAGCAGCCAGGAATAAGAATACGAAACCAATAGATAACGCAAAGATGTAGATCGTTTTATCTCCGGACAGCTTTTCCTCGCGGCTCAGGCCAGAAAACTCATAGCCAAAACCTTGCGGCAGCGTCTCGGCAGCAACTTCTTCTAAGGCCTTTAAAGCGTCGCCGCTACTGTAGCCAGGTGCAGGGTTACCATTAATTTCAGCCGACCTAAACAGGTTAAAGTGAGATATTAATGGCGCGTTCTCGATCATTTTATAAGATGTAAGCGTGCTTAACGGCACCATTGTACCTACTGAGTTACGTACAAAGTACTGACCAAGGTTATCTAAATTGGTACGGTAGTTTGTGTCGGCTTGTGCTACTACTCTAAAGTTACGGCCGTATAGGGTAAAGTCGTTAATGTAAGCGCTACCCATATAAGTTTGCAGCGCGTTGTTAACATCTGTCAATGACACACCTAAACGTTTAGCCTTCTCGCGGTCAATAGTTAACTGGTACGCCGGTGTTCGGGCGGTGAAGAATGAGAATGCTTTACCAATTTCTTTCCTTTTAGATAACGCAGCGGTAAAACTTCTGAGCACCGTTTCAAAGTTTTTGATATCACCACCTGCTTGCCTTTCCTCTAATATAAAAGTAAACCCTGCCGTAGTACCCAGACCCGGAATAGGCGGCGGCGGAATAACTACCACCGTAGCTTCTTTAAAAGTTTTGGTAAGTTTTGCCTGTAACATCCCTACCAACTGTAAAGAGGTTAGCTTACGCTCGTCCCACTTTTTAAGCTGGACGAAGATGGTGGCACTGTTTGATTTCGTAGCGAAACTTACTACGTTTAAACCACCTAAAGCGGCATAATGATCTATCTCCGGCACTTTGTCCAAAGTATCCATCATTTGGTGCAATGTGGCCACTGTGCGCTCTGTCGATGATGCTTCGGGTAGATCATAAGTTATAAATATCCTACCCTCATCCTCTATTGGGATAAAGCCGGTTGGCTTAGCTTTAAATAATAAAAACGTACCAACTACAATGGCCAGCAATACGGTGACAACAAATTTTGGATGCTGAATCCCCTTATCAACGCCATTACGGTATTTAAGGGTGATTTTTTCGAACCACGTATTAAACTTATAGAAAAATTTATCTAACCCGCCCGACTTCTCGTCTATCTTATGTGGTTTTAATAACAACACACAAAGCGCCGGTGTAAGTGATAAAGCCACGAAAGCCGAGATCAATACCGATATAGCAATGGTTATAGCAAACTGCTGATACAACCTGCCCACTATACCCGGAATAAACCCAACCGGTACAAACACCGCGGCCAATATCAAGGCTATGGCAATTACCGGGGCTGATATATCCCGCATGGCGTGTAGGGTGGCTTCTTTAGGGTTCATCCCCTTTTCGTCCATGTAATGCTGTACAGACTCTACTACCACAATGGCGTCATCCACCACAATACCAATAGCCAGTACGAAACCGAACAGTGTTAAAGTATTAATAGTAAAGTGCAGCGGTATAAAGAATATAAAAGTACCAATAATAGATACCGGGATAGCCAATACGGGTATAAGCGTTGTACGCCAGCTTTGAAGAAACAGAAATACTACGATGATTACCAGCACCAGGGCAATAATCAAAGTCTCGATAACCTCACGCACCGATACCTTTACCACAGTAATAGACTCAAAAGGCACCACATAATCAACACCACCCGGAAAAGACTTTTTAAGTTCTTTCATGGTAGCATACACACCTTCGGCGGTCTCGATAGCGTTACTGTTGGGTGCCTGGTAAACCAATAGGTATGATGCACGCTTGCCATCAACAAACGAGTTACCTGCATAGTTAAATTTGCCCAGTTCTATACGTGCTACATCCTTTAAATGCACCACCGCGCCGGTCCCCGGCTGCGTGCGGACGATTACATTGCCAAACTCCTCTGGCTTAGCCAAACGGCCTTTTACCAGCACAGAGTATTCAAATGTTTGTCCTTTTTGAGCAGGTGTGGCGCCTATAGTACCGGCGGCCACCTGGGCATTTTGCTCGGTAAGCGCTTGGGTAACATCAGCCGGGATCATGCCTAAAGCCGCTAACTTATCGGGTTTTAACCAGATCCGCATACTAAAGTCATCTGCCCTTGATACCACATCACCCACCCCTTTTGTACGGAGCAACGCGTCTTTGATAAAAACATTAGAGAAGTTATCAAGGAAAGTAACATTATGACTGTTATTTGGCGAAAATATTGCCACCAGCATCAATATACTTGGGTTTCTTTTACGTACCGTTAAGCCCAACCGCTGCACCTCTTGAGGCAAGGTTGGGGTGGCAATACCAACCCGGTTCTGCACATCAAGCGCAGCTATGTTTATATCAGTACCAACCTCAAAATTAACGGTCATACTTAGCGCCCCGTTGTTGGTGCTATTACTTTGCAGATAGGTCATGCCCGGGGTGCCGTTTACCTGCGTTTCTATAGGGGTAGCTACCGTTTGCTCCACCGTTTGGGCGTCGGCGCCAACGTAGTTACCTGTAACGGTTACTGTTGGTGGCGTTATCTCGGGGTACTGCCCTACCGGCAAGCTGCTGATTGCTAAAATACCTACTATAACAATTACAATAGATATTACAATTGCGGTAACAGGTCTTTTTATAAAAGTTTCTGCGATCATTCTCTAAAATTCTATTTATAAATAACCCTGACTATTTCTTTACCGGCGCCATTGGCGCTACACCAATAGCAACCTTACCGCTATCGCGCAGGCGCTGAAAACCTTCGGTGATAACCATATCGCCTGAGTTGATACCATTCATGATAACTACTTTGTCTGTAAGGCGTGGGCCCAGCGTTACTTTACGTTGCAATGCAATGGTATCGCGTTTTGAAACTCCGCCCTTGTTAAACGTGCTGTCTTTAACCACAAATACAAAAAATTCGCCCATTTGCTCAGTTACAGATTTATAGGGGATAATTACCCGGTTGCCCGATCTATCATTCAAGACTTTCAAAGCAGCGCTCATACCATCTTTCAATATATTTTTATCATTAGCAAACTGTAACCTTACTTTTATAGAGCCGGTTTGGTTATTAACGCCTCTATCAATGGCTAATATCTTTCCTATTCGGTTGTAAATGGTAGCATCAGGCAGTTGTAGTCTAAAAGTTGAATCAGTGCTTTTTCTTTGCAGATCATAAAAACGGTTAATCTCTTGCTCGTTTACCACAAAGTCAACGCCCATAGGGTTTTCGCTTGATACATTATTTAATAGCGTTGTACCTGCCCCTACCTGCGACCCTAATCTTACCTGCGATATACCAATACGCCCTGTTACCGGCGCAGTAATAGTAGCATATGAAAGATCTGTTCTTGCTGATGTTACGGCTGCTTTAGCTACTTCAACCTGGCCTTTGTTGGTCTCGTAAACTGCGTTGGCCTGATCTACCGTTTGGCGTGCTACCGCATCATTTTTCAACAACATATTGTAGCGATCAATATCTTTTTGTGCTTTCACCAGGTTGGCGTTGGCACTTGACAAATTAGCCTGGGCCTGTATTAAAGCAGCCTGGTATTTACGTTTGTCAATCTCATATAACGCCTGTCCTTTTGAAACAACTTCGCCCTCTTTAAAGAAAATACCGGTTATAAATCCAGATACCTGGGCGCGCAGCTCAACGTTATTCAATGATACTACTGTACCCTGGTATTGGTCATAGTATAAAGCGTCGCCCAGCGTGGCCTCAACGGTGTTAACCGGGGTTGCTGCCGGGGCAGCGTTTTGTGCCGATTTATTGTCTTTACATGATGCCCACGCCAGCATGGCAACCGGGGCTAAATAAAGAATGTACTTGCTTTTCATTAGTATAGTAGGGTAAGTATGTTAGTTGTTGGTTGGTTCGATAGTAAGTGTGCCAAGTGCTCTCTTCAAATCTATTTTACTTGACAGGAGCTGGAAAAGCGCGTTATAATAATTAAGCTCTGAAGTACGCAGGTCTGATTGTGAAACGATAACATCCAGGTAGGTTTTGATACCCTCGCGATATTGCAGGCTCACTACATTATATACATCTCGTGCCAGCTCCACATTTTGCTTTAGCGTTTGCCAGGTAACGTAATTACTTTTATAACTGGCCAGCGCCTGTATGTACTGGGTGTTGATAGTGTTTTGTGTATTTACAATATCCTGATCAGTACGCTGCACCTGCAATTTGGCCTTGCTTAGGTTTTGCAAACGCCTTGTACCTTGAAAGATAGGCAAGTTCATAGACAAACCAACATACCCAACCGGTATGGCATTCTTATATAAATCCTTAAACTGATTATTAAAGTAGTTAAAGTTATAGTTACCTACGGCAGATAGCGACGGTAAAAATCCCCATTTATAATAGTCAACATTAAGGTTCCTTAAATTCTTTTGAGTTTGCAGCAATTGAAATTCTACCCGGTTATTTACATTAACTACCTGATTGGTATCTATCAAAGCGTCACGTTCGTAGCTGGTAGAATCATAAGACAAAGAAACCTCAGTCCGGGGGTTAACGCCCATTATTTGCTTTAGATAGGCCAACTTGCCGTTAATAGACTCTTGTGTAGTTTTGCGGGTAGCCAGCTCGTTATTTAAGGCGATGGTGGCTTGCTTTGAATCGATTTTATCAACAACGCCGGCCTGGTATCTGCTGGTAGCGTCTTTTAAGCTGCGTTGTAAACGGGTAATATTTTGACTGATAATGTTTAATTGCTTTTGGGATAAAAGCACGCTAAAAAATGCCTTACTTACATCAGATACGACATTAATTTGGGTGCTCACCGTATTTTGCTGGTAGTATAAACGCGAGTAGTTAGCAGTCTTTGATGCCAAAAAGACATCATTATTATAAATAGTTTGGCTGGCTTGAAAACTTAAACTTGAAAATTCGTCAATGGTTGAAAACACTCCCGGCGTTGTAGCCGGCACCGGGCTACCTTTTATATAATGGTTGTAAGAACCCACCGAACCCAACTGCGGTAACCAGCCCGATAAGCCGATGCGTATATCTTTTTCATTGATCTGTTGATCAATAGCAGCCTGTTTAACGGCAGGTTGATTACGCAAGGCGTATTCAATACTTTGCTTTAATGTAATAGCGCCCGAGATAGTATCGTTACCGGTTTGGGCAAAAACACTGTTAGAAGTTAAAATTGCGACCAGGTAAATTATCAACAATCGATTGTTATTTTTCATATAGTAGTAATGATCGGCAGATCGTGTCTGAAAAATCAGGGAAGGGGATTCCTGTTTTTCTGTGCTAAAAATATAGAGCTGCAAAGGTGAGGTTATTAAAAGTAATTTTAAATATGCCACAGGAATTTTACTTAAATCCTACACTATTGGTCAGTTCGGCTTACCAAAATCAGCTGTGTTTTGAAAAAAATGCAAAATAAAGACGTCATATAAACAAAAAATTTAATTAATTTGCTTGTTGAGAATTGCACTCCGTTTAGGGAAGAAAACGTGAATGTTAAAAAAAATTTACAATCCGGATATAGGTTATAAACTTATTGATGGTATTTTTACAAAAAATTTAAGCAGGGTTAATACATGGTTAAAAAACTACATGAGAAGATTGCGCAGTTCAAAGATGCGGCAATGATCAGGGAGAAAGGACTGTATCCTTATTTCAGACCTATTGAGTCTGGACAGGATACAGAAGTAATTATTGATGGCGAACGTGTATTAATGTTTGGTTCTAACTCATACCTCGGCCTTACCAATCACCCTAAGATCAAAGAAGCATCGAAGAAAGCAATTGACAAATATGGTTCGGGATGTGCAGGTTCAAGATTTTTAAATGGCACGCTTGATATACATGTTGAATTAGAAAAAAGATTAGCAGCGTACGTAGGTAAAGAAGATGCTGTTTTATTTAGTACAGGTTTCCAGGTTAATCTTGGTGTGCTGTCATGCGTAACGGGCCGTAACGATTATTTGATATTAGACGAGTATGACCATGCGTCGTTGATTGATGGCAGCCGTCTTTCGTTTTCAAAGGTTATTAAATATGCACACAACAACATGGCTGATTTAGAGCGTAAGCTGGCGATGTTGCCCGAAGAGGCTGTAAAGGTTATTGCGGTTGATGGTATATTCAGCATGGAAGGTGACATTGTTAAATTACCAGAGATTGTTGAGCTTGCTAATAAATATGGTGTAAACATTATGGTTGATGACGCGCATAGCTTGGGTGTTATTGGTCATAAAGGCGCAGGTACGGCGTCGCACTTTGGTTTAACAGATGAGGTTGACCTTATTATGGGTACATTCAGTAAATCATTAGCATCGCTGGGTGGCTTTATTGCCGCAGACCATGCTACTATTGATTACATGAAGCACCGTGCACGCTCATTGATGTTTAGTGCAAGTATGACCCCTGGCTCTGTGGCCAGCGTTATAGCTGCTTTAGATATTATTGAGTCTGAACCAGAGCGAATTGAAAAACTTTGGGCTAATACCAACTATGCAATGAAACTATTGTTAGACGAAGGTTTTGACCTTGGCCCAACAGAAAGCCCTATCCTACCTATTTATGTTAGAGATAACGACAAAACTTTCCTGGTAACTAAACACTTGCAATCATCGGGGGTATTTGTTAACCCGGTTGTGTCGCCTGCGGTACCGTCTGACGCTTCATTACTGCGTTTCTCGTTGATGGCTACGCACACTTTTGCGCAAATTGAAGAAGCTGTAGAGAAAATCACTAAAGCGTTTAAAGACGTTGGCGTGGAACTACATGTTAAAGAGAAAATATAACCAAGCATAATACAAAATGCGGCCATTCAAAAAATGGCCGCATTTTTTGTACACCACTATCCATAAAATTCTTTCATCTACCATGAAAACGATAGTACCCGTAAATTCAAAGCAGGAGCTTGCCGCCTTTATTGATTTTCCGCATGATTTGTATAAGGCCGACGCTAACTATGTGCCCGAACTATTTATAGGCCAGCGCGACCTGCTAACCAAGCATCCTTTTCATAAACATAATACTGTACAACCGTTTTTAGCTTACGATGGCGATAAAATTGTTGGCCGCATTGCAGGTATCCTTAATAACACCCATAACGAATACAATAAAGCCAACGATGGTTTTTTTGGATTTTTTGACTGTATAGATGATAAAAGCGTTGCCACCTTGCTTTTTGAAACGGTTACTACATGGTTAAAAGAGAAACAGGTGACCGGTAAGTTGCTTGGCCCGGTAAATTTTTCAACCAACGAGCCTTGTGGTTTATTGGTAGAGGGGTTTGACAGCCCACCTGTGTTAATGCAAACCTACAACGCCCCCTATTACGCACCGCTGATAGAAAGTTTTGGTTTTGAAAAAGATGTTGACCTGATTGCCTGGCATTGGGATGGCAATAACTACGATGATAAATCTGTACGCTTACTGGATGCATTAACAGAGCGCTTAAAGCGTAATAACATTGTTATCCGTAAGGTAAACCTTAAAAACTTTAAAGAAGAAACCATAAAGCTGCGCGAGGTTTACAACTCTGCCTGGGATCAAAACACAGGTTTTGTGCCACTTAATGATGAAGAGTTTGAATATTTAGCAAAAGACCTAAAGTTGATTCTTGACCCCGATTTTGCTTTGCTTGCAGAGCAGGACGGTAAAGTTGTTGCTTTTGGTTTGGCCTTACCCAACTATAACGAGATTTTTAAAACCATTAAAAAAGGCCGTTTACTCCCTACCGGGATATTTAAACTATTGTTCGGTAAAAAGAACATAAAAAGTATACGTATCTACGCCTTAGGTGTGGTTGATGGTTACCGTAAAATGGGCATTGAGGCTGTTCTTTATGGCACGATTATCAAAAATTACACGGCCAGGGGCTTTAAATGGGCCGAAGCCGGTTGGACATTAGAGAACAACACCTTGATCAACGAAGCTATATTGGCCATCAAAGGTGACCCTTATAAAAAATATCGCTTGTACCAAAAGCAAATATGAAAGAGAAGGTTTTAATAACCGGTGCCAGCGGCTTTGTTGGCTATCATTTGCTGGTTGAAGCGTTACAAAATAACCTCGAAGTGTATGCTGCCGTACGTAAAAATAGCAAGGTTGAACATTTGCAAGGTTTGGATATTAAGTACACCTATCTAGACTATTCGGACATTGATGCGCTGACCAAAGAGATCCAGGAAAAGCAGTACGATTACATTATACATGGCGCCGGTGTAACGCGTGCGATATCAGAAGTAGAGTATGATCTGATAAACGCCAGTTATTCAGAAAACTTAGGTAAGGCAGCAGCGCAAGTAGCTTCCGTGAAAAAGTTTGTATTAGTGAGTAGCCTGGCGGCCATTGGCCCGCTTAACGATTTAAACGGCATAATAACTGAGGGCACCCGCCCTAATCCCATCACCGCTTATGGCAGAAGTAAGCTATTAGCCGAACAAAAAATTAAAGCTCTCTTCAATTTACCTTATACTATACTGAGACCAACGGCTGTTTACGGCCCGCGCGATACCGGGATTTTTATTTTCTTTAAACAGGTAAGTAAACGCTTTGAGGGTTACATAGGCCGTGGCCAGCAAAAACTGAGCTTTATATATGTGGTTGACTTAGCTAAAGCTTGTATGCAGGCATTGCATCATGGGCAACAAACAGCATACAACTTAAGCGATGGTGAATTTTACGATAAATACCAGCTGGGATATTTCACCAGAACGATTCTGGCTGTAAAAACCCTTCAGCTTCATCTTCCTGTAAATTTTGTGCGACTGATTGCAGGGATATCAGAAAAAATTAGTTCTTTTAGACGCACTGCTCCAATTTTAAATTTGGAAAAACTAGAGGAGCTGACGGCAGCTAACTGGTTTTGCAGCACAGCCTTAGCTAAACGCGACCTTGGATTCAATCCGCACTACCTGCTTGAAGATGGTTTGCGCGAAACATTGAATTGGTATCGTCAAAACAAATGGCTGTAAATTACATTATCTACTATATTTTAATTAATCATCAATGAAAAACACCATCAAGCCTGCCGAGGGCAAACTTGGCATACTGTTGCCGGGCCTTGGCGCCGTAGCAACAACCCTTATTGCTGGGGTTGAATCTGTAAAAAAAGGATTATCACAACCAATAGGTTCGCACACTCAAATGGGTACCATCCGTTTAGGGAAACGTACTGAAAACCGTCGCCCCAAAATTAAAGACTTTGTGCCATTGGCAAATCTTAATGACATTGTATGGGGTGGCTGGGACGTTTATACCGACAATGTATATGAGTCGGCCATGAATGCTAAAGTACTTGAAGCCGGTTTACTTTACACTGTAAAAGAAGAGTTGGAAAAAATTAAGCCAATGACGGCTGCTTTTGACCAAAATTATGCTAAAAACTTAACTGCCACTCACGTAAAAACAGGTACCCGTTATGAGCTTGCTCAACAGGTTATGGAGGATATCCGCAACTTTAAAGAGCAAAACGGCCTTGACCGTGTTGTTTTGGTATGGTGCGGATCTACAGAGATATATTACGAAGCATCAGACGTGCATAGCACTTTAGATAAGTTTGAAGCCGGTTTAAAAGCTGACGATCATTTGATCGCGCCAAGCATGATTTACGCGTACGCCGCCTTAAAAATGGGTATTCCATTCTCTAACGGCGCGCCTAACCTAACTGTTGATATTCCTGCTTTAATTGAATTAGCTAAGATCACTGAAACGCCGATCGCTGGTAAAGATTTTAAAACCGGTCAAACATTAATGAAAACCATTTTGGCACCGGGCCTTGCTGCGCGTTCATTAGGTGTTAGCGGTTGGTTTTCAACAAATATTTTAGGTAATCGCGACGGTTTGGTATTGGACGATCCGGATAACTTTAAAACTAAAGAGGTTTCAAAATTAGGTGTGTTAGAAGACATATTTAAACCAGAAGATAACCCTGAGCTTTACGGAGATATCTTCCATAAGATCCGTATTAACTACTACCCTCCGCATGGCGACAACAAAGAAAGCTGGGACAACATTGACATTTTTGGCTGGTTAGGCTACAAAATGCAGATCAAAATCAACTTCCTTTGCCGCGACTCTATTTTAGCAGCGCCTATCGCCTTGGATTTGGCTTTGTTTAGTGATTTTGCTAAACGCGCCGGCATGAGCGGTGTGCAAGAGTGGTTATCTTTCTACTTAAAATCGCCACAAACCGCACCAGGTTTACCTGCAGAGAACGATATTTTCAAACAGTTAATTAAACTTGAAAATACTTTGCGTTACCTAATGGGTGAAGATTTGATTACGCACTTAGGTTTAGATTATTACGAAGAATTGATTGAAGCAAAATAATATTTAATGCTGTTTCATAAACTGGCCGCTACTGTTTTTGGCATTGGTTACTTAGGTAAAGGTGTCGGAACGATGGCGGCCTTTTTTGGCTGTATTTGTTGGTACTTGATCTTCCCGGGTCAGGTTGTGCCATCGCCCATTATTGCTATATTATTAACACTGGCAGTTACTGCGCTGGGTGTGTGGAGCGGCAACAAAGTTGAGCCACTTTGGGGTAAAGATCATAGTCGTGTGGTTATCGACGAATTGGCCGGTATGTTTATAAGCCTGCTTTTTGTGCCGGTTACCATCCCCTATCTTATTGCCGGGTTTGTGTTGTTTCGCTTTTTTGACATTGTCAAGCCGTTATATATCCGAAGGCTTGAGGCACTCCCGGGTGGATGGGGTGTTATGGCCGATGACGTACTTGCAGGCGTTTACGCTAGCCTAATATTGCAGATAATTATATGCTTAGGATTGTTTTAATGTCAGAATTTAGTAAAACCAATTAGAAATTAATTACCACACCCTTTATTTGACTTTTTGACCACAGAAGTCTATACTATTTACTTACCTTTGTGCCCTGATTTATAGCGCTAACAGCAGCTTTTTAACATCATTAAACAAGGCTAATCTAAGTGCTTAAAATAAGCGTAAGTAAATATATTAAGGCGTACAAACGTTGTTTGTAGTATAGATAAATGGATTTTAGAAAAACATACCGAAAGCTGATATTGCTGGCTTTCATCCTAATTAACACCACAACTTTATTTGCGCAGGCAACCCGCGTTACCGGCGTTGTTACTGATGGCGCAACCAAAAATGGCGAACCAATGCCATTTGTTACAGTGGGTTTTGCCAATACAACCGTTGCCGGCCCTACTGACAATGATGGGCGCTATTCGCTTTCATCAAGCAAACCGTACACCCAAATAAAGGCCAGCTTTATTGGTTACAAAGACATTATCGTTAATATCGTTCCAGGTAAGTCACAGGTGGTTAATATCAGACTGATTCCATCACAAAGCGAGCTGACGGAGGTCGAGATTAAAGCCGGTAAGAAGCCGCGTTACCGTAACAAGGGCAACCCTGCTGTCGAGCTAATACAACAGGTTATAAAACACCGGGATTTAAATAGACCTGAGCGTTATAATTTCGTTGAATACAAAGAGTACGACAAAATGCAGTTCTCGCTGGCTAACGTATCTACTAAAATTGGCGAGAAGAAATTTTTCAGAAAGTACAAATTCGTTTTAGATAACCGCGACAGCACTACTGTTCCTGGCAAATCTTTGCTGCCGGTATATTTAAACGAAAAGGTATCAGAATATTATTACCGTAAAGACCCTGAAAAAGAAAGAACCAAAGTAATTGGTAAACGCACCGTTGATTATGGTGGTGCGCTTGATCAGGAAGGTATGGGCGACTTTTTTAAGTACATGTATAACAAGGTTGATATTTATGACAACAGCGTTAATATCATGACCAACAACTTTTTAAGCCCTATAGCTAATGGCGCGCCATTTTTGTATAAATACTTTATATCAGACACTGTAACTACTGAAACCAACGACAAGCTGGTTGAGCTAAGCTTTACCCCGCGCAATACGCAGGATCTGCTTTTTGAGGGTAAAATATATGTAACGCTTGATAGTAATTATGCTGTGCAAAAAGCGCAGTTAGGTATTAACAAAAACATCAACTTAAACTTTGTTAAGTCGATGACCGTTAACCTTGATTTTGAGAAAAATCCTGACGGCCGTTACCACTTGAGCAGAAGCAATACCCTTGCCGATTTCGGTCTTAATAAAAAGAAAACGGGCGGGCTATTCGGTATCCGTACCATCACCTACAAAAACTACGTAATCAACAAGTCTCGTTTAGATACTACGTATGCGGTACGAGCCGATGAGGAAGAATTATCTGACGAGATATCAAGCCGCAACGAGCAGTTTTGGCAACAAAACCGTTTGGATACCTTGACAACAGCCGAATCGAAGGTGTATGCTAACATTGATAGCTTAGGTCGCATGAAATCTTTCAAGCGTACCGTAGATATTGCTACTCTATTATTGGCAGGTTATAAAACATTTAATGGGTTTGAGATTGGCCCGTCAAACACTTTTTACAGCTTTAACCCGGTTGAGGGTTTAAAACTACGTTTGGGTGGCCGTACGACGCCAGAGTTAAGTAAGCGCTATTACTTTGAAACTTACCTGGCCTATGGTTTTAAAGACGAGAAATGGAAAGGTTTTTTAAGCGCCACTTACTCGCTTAGTAACAGAACAATTTACAAATTTCCACAGAATTATATCAGGGCTAGTTTTCAGCGCGATACCAGGATACCCGGTGCATTGTTGCAGTTTGTACAACAGGACAACTTTTTGCTGTCATTTAAGCGTGGTGTTAACGACAAGTACCTGTATAACGACTTTTACAAGTTTGAATATATGCATGAGTACGAGAGTCATTTCTCTTACCAAATGATACTCAAAAAGTGGACACAGACGCCCGCCGGATCATTATACTTTATCAACAATACCGGTAAGATCAATGATTTGACCACTGCCGAAGCTACCTTGTTGCTACGTTACGCGCCTAACGAGAAGTTTTTCCAGGGCAAGATCTATCGTCGACCGATACCAGGCCCGAATCCTATTTTTACCTTGGATTACACGAAGGGCTTTAAAAACATTGTTGGCGGTACTTATGATTATCATAACCTGCACGGCCGTATTGATAAACGTACTTATTTGTCGCAATTTGGTTACCTGGATGGTTTTGTTGAGGGTGGCAAAATTTTTGGGAAAGTGCCTTACCCGTTGCTGACTATCTTCCGCGCGAATCAGAGTTATAATTATGACCTGTACTCATATAACTTAATGAACTTTTTAGAGTTTGTGAGTGATCAGTATGTGTCTGTAAATTTAGACCAGCATTTTGTAGGTTTCTTCTTTAACAAAATACCGTTGTTAAAGGCCTTGAAGCTGCGCGAGGTTGCCTCTTTTAAAGCTATTTACGGGCGTTTGAGCGACAGGAATAACCCATCTATCCACCCTGATCTGTATCAATTCCCTGTATCGGGCGATGGTAAGCCTATCACCTACTCGTTAGGTAATACGCCGTATCTTGAGGGTAGTGTTGGTGTTGAAAATATTTTTAAATTTATACGTGTTGACGCCGTAAAGAGATTTAACTATCTCGACAACCCAAATGTGGCTGCATTTGGCATACGCGTCAGAGCTAAGTTTGATTTTTAAGCAACGGTAAATTAATAATGGAACAACAACAATCGTTACGCACAAGCCTGCAATTGGGTATTTATAAGATTATTGATCCCTTTGTAAAGGTTTTAATAAAGTTGGGACTTACGCCTAATGCGGTAACTTCTATCGGTTTTGTATTAAACATAGGTGTCGCTGCTATATTTATTTTAGGCGGCGAAGAAGGCAATCGCGGCGATTTGAGTTACGTTGGCTGGGCAGGCGGTATGATATTGTTTGCCGGCTTGTTTGATATGCTTGACGGACAGGTTGCACGTCTGGGAAATATGAAATCTACCTTCGGCGCCTTGTATGACTCTGTTTTGGACAGGTATAGTGAGCTGATCATGTTTTTCGGTATTTGCTATTACCTCGTAGCCCAGCATTATTTTTTAAGCTCAATATTTGCCTTTATGGCCTTGATAGGTTCTATGATGGTGAGCTATGTACGCGCCCGTGCCGAAGGTTTGGGTGTTGAGTGCAAAGGGGGCTTAATGCAAAGGCCTGAACGTGTAATAACCATTGGCCTGTGCGCAATTATTTGCGGTGTCGCGTCGTTACATATTGGTGGTAACTACAAGTTATACATACCGGGTGTTAAATATCACGTGTTCGAAACGATGTCGATATTAACTATCCCTATTACGTTGTTAGCTGTATTGACAAACATAACCGCATTTAACAGACTAACAGATGCAAAAAAATCACTGGATAAGCAAGAGAAGAATTAACGCTGCGGATTGATGAAATTATCATTTTTACTATTACTTACTGCCTTAAACTGGTATACGCCGTCGCCGAAGACAATGGCGCAAAAGCCTGTACTTACTGAAGATAAATATCCGGTACCGCCGCCAAGCAGCAATCGTTTATTTTACTTGCAACGTTCGTCAAATATCAACACCATTATTTATGATGTAAATATTGAAGATGGTCAAATTGACGATGCTGAACCGCTTAAAGTTTATTGGATAAGATATAACGAAAAAGGCCAAAAAGAGGATCTGAGTTATATCCAACGCAAATTTGCCTACGGCTTGACTGCCAAAAAACTGGCCGATGACAAGTTTGATGTCAGGTTTGTATCATACAAAAAATTTCCGATGGTGTTGATGAAAGCAAAAGACGGAAAATATCATATCTTCGCAACGGTTGCGCAAAAGCAAATAATACTGGAGAAATTATTTGTTAAAATTGAAGGTGGCTCGTTCTGGCTACCCAATGTTGTGTATGTAGAATTTAAGGGGAGAGATCAAAATACAGGCAAAGAAATTATAGAACGTTTTAAACCCTGATCATTTTTTTATGGCAAAGCTTTTTATATCAAATTCACAGGAATCAGTAAGAATGTTTAAAAGCGACCTTTTGGAAGCTTTATCAAAGGTTCATTACCTGGTACCCGTATTTATTTTTATACCGGTTATTTCAGTAAGCACATACTTCGCACTTTTTGTAAAGGATTTGAGCTTGCTTACCTATATCGAATTTTTCTTTATCGGTCTTTTTGTTTGGACCTTTGTAGAATACATCATGCATCGTTTTGTGTTTCATTACGTACCTAAAAATAAATTAGGTTTACGCCTGCACTTTATTTTCCATGGTGTGCATCATGATTATCCAAGCGATGCTAAGCGTTTGGTACTACCGCCATCAATGAGCATCCCGCTGTCAACAGGTTTTTACTTTTTGTTTGATGCTATCTTGCCGGCTGATCATGCCCTGGCTCTTTTCCCGGGCTTTATTTTAGGATACCTGTTTTATGATATATCGCACTACGCCATACATCACTTTAATTTTAAGGGTAACATCTGGAAAAGGATAAAACAACACCACATGCTGCACCATTATCAAGATCCGGACAAAGGCTATGGTGTAAGCTCGCCTTTGTGGGATAAAATCTTCCGTTCAGACTTTATAAAGCGGTAGAATGAACGGTATTGCTTCTCATACCCCTGCAATTACCGCCAGATCTATCATAACGGTTACACTTCTTTCAATCGCTTATTTACTACTATCATCATGGGTAGTAGGCTTTAAATCAGACCAGGTAGTATTGGTGGTGATATTTAACACCACATTTTACGCATCGGCAATAACGCGCAAGTTTATTTTAGGCTTCAGCGTGTTTATAGTCTATTGGATGATTTTTGACTACATGAAGGCCTTTCCTAACTACCTGGTAAGCCACGTTCATATTGCCGATCTGTATAACTTTGAGAAACACCTTTTCGGTATAAACTACAACGGACAAATACTCACCCCAAACGAATACTGGAAGATCAACTCATTAACCAGCCTTGACATCATCGCAGGCTTATTCTATATCTGCTGGATACCGGTACCGCTAGGCTTCGCAGCTTTTATGTTCTTTAAAAACAGGCGCCAGTTCCTTGGCTTTGCAATAACATTTTTATTGGTAAACCTATTGGGATTTGTTATCTACTATTCTTTTCCTGCCGCACCACCATGGTACATACAAACGCACGGCTTTGTGTTTCATCCGCATACGCCGGGCAACACTGGGGGTTTATCACGTTTCGACGATTATTTTAACGTGCACGTTTTTCAGTCGATATATCAAAAAGGCTCCAATGTTTTTGCCGCTATGCCTTCATTACATTCGGCCTACCCCATCATTGTGGTTTACTATGCTTTTAAAAACAGGCTTGGCTTTGCTAAATATATTCTGGCTATGGTAATGGTTGGGATATGGCTTACTGCCGTTTACACCAGTCACCATTATATCCTGGATGTATTGGTAGGCATCCTGACCGCCATTGCAGGTATAAACCTTTTTAACCTGCTATTTACCAAAGTGCCCGCACTTGTAAAATTTTTAGACCGCTACGAAGCCTATATAAGCTAACGCACTGTGTACTAATTTGTATACTTAAATTTCATTCCCGGGTTTATTGTAAGTACATTTAATTTCCCTTTCGCAACAGGAAACTCTTTATAGCAGCTAAATTTAAAACAGGCATGCTATTTGAATACTGCATAGTAGCTGTAGAGGCGGATTTTATATGAAGAGACTTTCCATACTTATCACCATTCTATTAATCGGATTTAAATCATCCGCTTCCGTCTTCTATACAGATAGCGTACGCGTAAAAGCTGTGAGAACTACCGGCGAGATATTAGATAGCTTAAGGACCCAATTAGATACCACTACTAACGATACCGTTAAGGCATCACTTTACAACCAAATGGTATCAAGGTATTTAGACTACGACAAACTGGATTTAAAGACAAAAAAATATTATCAATCGCAAGCTTTAAGCTATACCTACCTGGCGTTGCATTTATATTCGGGTTTGGCCGACACCGTTGGTTTACGCGATTGTTTCAATAGCTTATCTAAGGTATATCGCTCTCAAAAAAAATACCCGCAGGCCAAATGGTTTATTTTACAGTCTAATAGCCTTTCAAGGGCAAAAAAAGACACCACCAACATCATGGCTTCGCTTTTGATACTGGCAAACATAAAAATGGAAATAAAGGACTACAGCCTGGCCATGCGCGATTTGAACGAAGTTTATAAAATTTCGCAACGCATTAAATCGCCAAAAGATGAGTCAAACGTACAACAAAGCTACGTGCTGCTTTATACTCACATGAAGAATTATAAAAAAGCTGACATAGCTGCCAAGCGACATGACTTTATAGAAGACAGTTTGCTTAACGTAGAAAAAATAGCTTTAGTTAAAACGCAAGACACGTTGCAAGTCAAAAAAAAAGCATTACCTATCAACAAAAAACTTACAAAAGCCAGCTTAAACAAAAAGATAGCCTCATTGTAATGTTGATTTGCGCCGTTGGCGTGTTATGTATAGCGGTGTTCGTTTATTTTGTATTTAAACGTAAGAAACGCAAAAAATAGCCGTTAAACTTTGTGACCAAATCATGGTCAAACTAAGTATATGAAGTATTACATTTTAGGATTGTTTTTATTCTTTACGCTGAGCCAAAATACCTTTTCTCAATCGGTTGGCAGCGGCAAATTCAAAGCAGAGTTTTTAGAACAGATAAATAAATTGCGTCAAAAGGGATGTAACTGTGGAACTACAAAAATGCCGCCTGTTGCTCCCCTAAAATGGAATGATGACCTTGAAAAGGCCGCCAAAGGACATGCTCAAGAAATGGCTAAAAAGAAATATTTTAGCCATAGCAGTAAAGATGGCCGCTCGGCAATGACCCGCGCCGAGGATGCCGGTTATACACATAAAGGTTTTAGAAGCTTTACCGTTGGCGAAAATATAGCGCAAGGACAACCAACAATTGATGAGGTAATGGACGGTTGGTTTAAAAGCCCAAGCCATTGTATGAACCTGATGAACCCGGATTTTAAAGAAGTTGGTGTATGGCTGCACAATACCTATTGGGTGCAGGATTTCGGTGGACGCGAAGAATTTTCGTCCCAGCTGAAAGAAATGCTAAAAAGCGGCAAGGCTAGGATCCTCCCCCAGCCCGTTAAAAACTAGCTATGCCCTTGGGCCGCGTTGGTGAATGATCAGTCCGTTTAAAAAGTTGCGAAGTATTTGATCGCCACAGGGCTTAAAATTGGGGTGATCGTCTGCACGAAAAATTGCCCCCAGCTCCGTCTTTGTTATCCTGAAATCCACTAACGCCAATACTTTTACAATATCGTCGTCGGTAAACTTCATAGCTACCCTTAGCTTTTTCATAATATCATTATTGCTCATATACTGCTTATTTTGATACTTCGATCTTTACTTTTTTATTCTTTATCTTTTCGCCTTTAAGGCGGCTTACCACTTTGTCAATGTGCTTGCGTTTAACTGCCGCGTACGATGTGTTATCTAACACCTCAATTAGGCCCAAATCCTCTTTGGCCAGACCTCCCTTTTGAAGCAATAAACCAACAACATCTACTTTGTTGATCTTATCTTTTTTGCCGGCAGCGATGTATAATGTAGCCCAGGGAGTAATTTCGGGCAAGGTTAGGTTTTCCGGTAACTCTTCCACCTCTTGTTTGCCCTTCAAATAATCAAGCTTTTCACCCTCGCTTAAAATTAAATAGGCAGTACCTTTGGCGTGCATACGGGCGGTACGGCCGTTACGGTGCGTATAAGCCTCTTCATTATGGGGTAACTGGTAATGTACAATATATTCAATCTCTGGTATATCCAGCCCGCGCGAGGCGAGGTCTGTGGTTATTAATAACTGGTGGGTCCCGTTCCTGAATTTAAGTAAAGCGCGTTCCCTGTCTTCCTGCTCCATACCGCCATGGAAAACATCGTGAATAATGCCGCGGTTCCATAGTAGCTCACCTATCCTGTCAACCGCTTCACGGTGGTTACAAAAAACTAAGGTTGCTTTATTGCCTATTTTGCATATAAGCGAAAACAGGGTGTCAAGCTTGTCGGCAGCTGGCGAGTTAACAATTTTGAGTTTGATATCGGGCGTACTGCTCACATTTTTCAGAAAATCTAGCGTGATCGGATCTTTTACCCCGGTAAAACCGGGGATCTCGTTCATCCGCGTAGCCGACGTTAAAATTCGGCGGGCAAGGTTTTCTAACTGGCGAATGATGATGGACATATCCGTTTGGAAACCAAACTCAAGCGACTTATCAAATTCATCTAATACCAGGGTATGTACCGCGTCTATACTAAAGTTTTCTTCGCGAACGTGATGAGCTATCCGGCCCGGGGTACCTATTAATACCGCCGGAGGTTGTGATAAGTTGTTTTTTTCTATTTTGGTTGAGTGGCCGCCATAACAGCAATTAACTTTAAAACCGCTACCAATAGCACGAAACACCTGCTCAATCTGTAAAGCCAATTCGCGCGAGGGAACCAAAATTACTACCTGAACCAAATTAATATCAGCATGTAAAGATTTCAATATCGGCAATAAAAAGCCCAGCGTTTTGCCAGAACCGGTTGGCGAAAGCAGGATAAGATCTCGTTTTGTATCTGCGGCAATAGCCGCATTTTGCATTTCATTTAATGCAGTTATTTTGAGATTATCCAGCGCTTTATGTATCATGGCGCAAAGATACAGCTAATAAGCACATTGTTACTCATAACTATTAATTTGGCTTACAACAGATCTGTAGCCAAATTAGCCAACTCACTACGCTCCCCTTTTTGCAGGGTGATATGAGCGTAAAGCGGATGCCCTTTCGCCCTGTCTATCAAATATGATAATCCATTACTTTCAGCATCAAGGTAGGGTGTATCTATCTGGTAAATATCGCCGGTGAAAACAAACTTACTATTCTCGCCAGCACGGGATATGATCGTTTTCACTTCATGTGGTGTAAGGTTTTGGGCCTCATCAACAATGAAGAAAATTTTGCTCAATGTACGGCCGCGAATAAATGCCAAAGGCGCTATAGATATTTTGTCGTTAGCAACCAACTCGTCAAGCTTAGCCTGCATTTTGGGGTCATCTGCAAACTGATCTCTTATAAATTTAAGATTGTCCCAAATGGGTGCCATGTAAGGGTCTATTTTCGCCTTTGCGTCGCCGGGTAAAAAGCCGATATCTTTATTACTCAAAGGCACAACGGGCCGCGTAACAAATATCTGGCGGTAGTATTTCCGCTGCTCTATGGCGCCGGCTAAAGCAAGCAAAGTTTTACCGGTGCCGGCATTACCTTGTATGGTTACCAACTTAATATCAGGGTTCAACAAAGCGTGTATGGCAAAAGCCTGCTCTAAGTTTCTGGGTTGGATATTGGATATAGGCTGCTCGGTTACGCGCTCTAACTTTCCTGTTTGATTATTATAAAAAGCCGAGGCGTTTAGTTTTTTACCGTTAAGAATGTAGAACTGGTTGTTAGTCCCTATGTTTAATTCTGATTCTTCTGCGGATAACGATTGCTTTTTATTAAGCTGATTAATTTGTTTATCAGCAACTTCCAGTACGCTTTTGCCGCTATACAGCTCCTCAAGGTTTTTAACCTTGCCCGTCTCATAATCTTCAGCATTTAGACTTAAGGCTTTAGCTTTTAAGCGCAGGCAAATATCTTTTGATACCAACACTACGCTTTTATCCGGATACTGCTGCTTAAGGCCCAGCGCGGCGTTTAATATGCGGTGGTCTACCTTGTCTGACCCGAATATAGCCTCGGCATCAGTACCGGTTGTTTTAATATCAATAACTACCTTGAAGTTTCCCTTGTCTTTGCCGGCTAGCGGGTGCCAATCATTCACCAGGTTTTTGCGGGAGATGTCGTCAATTAAGCGAATAAAGCTGCGGGCCTCAAAGTTGCGGGTATCGTTGCCGCTCTTCATGTTATCAAGCTCCTCTAACACCTGTATAGGTATAGCTACGTCGTGTTCCTGAAAATTTTCAAAAGCATTGTGATCGTACAAAATCACAGAGGTGTCTAAAACAAAGATCTTTCTATTCCCAACCGGCTTGCTTTTATCATCCTTTTGCATAATGCCTAATTTAGATAATATAACTGTAGCGCAAAACTATTTGTTTACCAATGGCGCAACCTTTGTGCCTAATAACGTTATGGCATTAAGTAGCTGAGCGTGCGACAAGCCGGCATTATCCATCTGAAAAGTTATGCGCGACAGGCCTCCCAGAGCCTCACTGTGGTGCAAGATTTTCTCAGCTATTTCTTGGGGTCCACCCACCAGATAAGCCCCTGTTTTACCGTTCTGTGAATCAAAGTGCGGCTGGGTAACGGGTGCCCAGCCACGCTCTCTGCCTATGCGGGTGAATGTTTCGGCATAGCCAGGATAAAACTCTTCTACCGCTTTCTCTGTAGTTTCGGCAATATAACCTAGCGAGTGTAACCCAACCTTAAGTTTATCAGGTGCATGCCCCGCCTTTTCCCCGGCTTCGCGATACAAATCAACTAAGGGACGGAAACGATGGGTCTCACCGCCAATAACGGCAACCATTAAAGGTAAACCAAGCGTGCCGGCGCGGGCGAATGAAGCCGGCGTACCACCAACACCAAGCCACACCGGCAATTGCGGCTGCAAAGGGCGCGGATAAATAGCCTGATTATTCAAAGCCGCCCTAAATTTACCCGACCAGGTTACGGTTTCATTATCGCGAATATGAAGCAAGAGGTCTAATTTTTCAGTAAATAGTTCATCGTAGTGATGCAGGTTATGGCCGAAAAGTGGGAAAGCCTCGGTAAATGAGCCACGTCCTACTACCATTTCAGCACGGCCCTTTGAAATCAAATCCAACGTAGCAAAGTTTTGAAATATCCGTACCGGATCTGCAGCGCTTAACACTGTCACCGCGCTGGTTAAAATAATGCGCTTGGTTCTTGAGGCTGCAGCAGCCAATATCATAGCCGGTGCAGAATCTAAAAACTCTTTACGGTGATGCTCACCGATACCAAAAACATCCAGGCCAACTTTGTCTGCATGTTCTATGCGGTCTAATAACTGTATCAGCGCATCGCTATAATTGATGGTGTTTTTTACGTTTGCCGCCGCAAAGCTGTCTATGCCTATCTCCATGGTGTTTTCGTGTACGCCAATAATCAGCAAAGTTTAGGTCGTTGGCAAGCCTTTGGGAAAATATTACATTTTGATTGTAAGGGCGCGCACCCAATAAAACCCTGAAAATCGTTGGTTTTACTATGCTTCCGCTGGGGACTTACCGGGGTTTTACATTGGTTTTAGTCGGCATCTACCCTGAAATTTTTGCCTCCAAACTGTGATAAATTGTAACCGACGTTGATTGAAAAAACCCGCGTTGGCTGTACATTGCGGCTGTCGATAATAGTGTTTCCTGACACCATACGCGAGATATTGTTACCTTGTCCAAGCAAATCATTGCCCCTGATACTTACGTTCAGAGCCTTATCCTTCATAAAGGTTTTCCCCAATCCCATATTAATAAGCAGCGGACTGGGAGTTGCCAGGGCATAACCATAATTAACCCGTTTAGTAACGCCAAAATCAGCAAAATAAGTCTTCAGGACGGTTACTTGGCCACCCAAGTTCATACTTAGATCACTGTTGTTTTGAACAACAAGTTCAGCGGCGGCATCATTATGGCTGGTACTGTACATTATACTGGCATTAAGTCTCAACTTTTCTAATCTTAAATTACTCTGCACAGATGCGGCAATACTTGTTGTCCTAAAAAAGGTCGGGGCACTAATTTGGCCAATTCCAATCGGTTGATATCCAAAAGATCCCAACCGAGAGCCCGAACTGTTATTATTTGTAATCGAATAACTGAATTGAGTATTTACAGTAACCTTTTTAAACGTTAAATTACCCGCAACCTGTTGATATAAATTAAAACCTTTTCCAGAGGTTTTATTGTGATTAAATAGTATTGCTCGGTTTGAAAATCCTAACCGCCCCATGTAGCTTAACGAATATTTATTTTGTTTAATAGGAACGTGCACCTGGTAATTACTACTAACCTGGTAATTACCATTGATATTTTCATACCGGGTTATTTGCTTTAAGCTATTCAATGTATCGGGCAGTAAAATCACATCATCTACAATCTCGTTTTGTGTTACCGAAGCATTGGCACCAACTTGCAAGGAACGGCCAGACTTATGAGCGTAATTAAAGTTAACGCCAAGGCTGTGGCTAAATGCCACCTTTAAATCAGGGTTACCCACTACAATATTCTGCAAACTTTGCGCGTTTTTTACCGGTTGTAACTGATTGATGGTGGGGCTACGGGTGCTGCCTTGATAATTCACTGAAAGTATTTTGCCTAAAGCAAGCGTCCGGCTCAAGTTAAAGCTGGGCGAGTAGTTAATGGCATTGTTAACGTTGGTTTGTTTAAGTTTTAAATCATGGTTATTAATCATGTTGGCATTAACGTTAAATCCCAGATTATAGCGCGCTTTACGCGAATTGTAATTATAATTCATGGCTAAAGACTGATTAAACGAAACCGTATTAAAAGAGGTGCTAAGAGAGTCGATGACAGAAGTTTTATTACTCACGTTATCAAAAACCACCGTGGTGACATCGTTCTTAGACGAGCCGATTGAGCCATTGTACCCAAAATTAAGGCTTTGTCGGGCGAGTGTGTCTTTTGGCTTTTTTAAACCGACACTATAATTTAAACCGAAACCCAATTGTTGGTCGTTCAATTTGCTATTTACATCTCTGTTTAAAAGCGAATCTTTTAGAAGGGCCTCTGTATCTTTATTGTAGTATAGCGTATTGGTCTTTATGTGCTGACCATTGCTACTGCTGTTGAGGGAGAAAGACGCAGTGGCTGAAAGTACGTCTTTTAGGTTTTTAGACTTTTTAGACAGGGATAAATTGCCGTTAACTGATGGAGAAGTGCTTACGAGGCTGTTATCATTATTTAGATCCTGACGGATAATGCCGTATTGACGAATCAGCGATGTACTTTGATTATTTGATTTATTGTAGCCACCGTTTATACCTAGCTGCAGAAAAAACTTGTCGTTACTGTGATTCAGATTCAACCTTATGGTATTATTGGATCCTTTATTATATCCATCGCTTTTGTTTTTAGTAATAAAATTCCCCTGGGGGTTTAGCGACTCGGTGACTTGTTCCCGGTTAAAGGCTGCATTATTTTGTCCCGTATTATAGCCAAACCCACCAGTGCTATTTGGTCCCAGCTTGTCTCTATGATTCAATCCAATATTTAACTGCTGGCTACGCCCTGCACCATTGTTAGCTGTATTTACATTAATATTTGCTGAGCTTTGCCGGCTATCATTCCACAAATTTACTTGGGCATTGCCGCCAATCATATCATTGGTTCCGCCACTTCCCGAAATATTTCCAAACGCGCCTTTATTTCTACCCGGCTTTGTAACTATGTTCAACATTTTCACCGGCTCGCCTGCTTTTATTCCGGTAAAATTTGCAAGATCACCAAAGTCGTCAATAACTTGAATCTTGGATACTATGCCCGCCGGTAGCCTCGCGATAAAATCCTTGACATTATTAGTAAAAAAGTCTTTACCATTTACACGAAGCTTGGTCATTGGCTGGTCCCCTACTTTGACATCGTACCCTTCGTTAACCTCCATCCCGGGAAACTGTTTAAGCAAATCTGCTACGTTGTCACCATCTTGTACCCTAAAGGCTCGGACGTCATATTCAACAGTATCCTGCATAAACCTGATTGGGACAGGCTTAGCTCTTACAACAACCTCTTTAAGCATTTGCGCTGATATTTTTAACCGGATGGCGTCCAGTCGCATATGCTTTTCTTTTTCCGAAAAAGTATAGTTTGACTTAAAATTTTCTAAACCAGCATCAATTACCTGTAATGAAAATTGAGTAATACTGATATTCGAGTATCGAAAATTTCCATTATCGTCTGTGAGTAGAGACAAGGTATCTTTCCCCGCTACTAATATTACTTTAATACCAGGCAAACCAACATCTGTAGTATCAGTTATTCTGCCTGAAATTCTCCGATTGGTTTGTGCTGATGATACGAACACACTACAAAAAACTAAGAAAAGAGTTACGATAAATACTTTTGCTGAACATGAAAGCCATAACTGTGTATATATCATATGCCTTGGTACATTAATAATTGTACCTGCACTGAAACAGTTGCCCAGTATCTATTACTTTGTGATCTTATTTTCACGGTTTAGGTTGTCCTGCTTAAACATCTACAGGGGAGCTAAAATAATTTTTTTTTGCGAGTTTTTTTGCGTGAAATGATAAAGCCGGGAAACTTGCAAATTAAATTTTAACCGAGGTCTATTGTAGGCGCGGATATACCGAAAGTTTGCCCCCTGCCTTATTAGGATTTTTGTTTTGAGGACCTGATTACAAAGTTTTATAAAACAAAAACGGGAGCCGCCTCTTTCGATTTGATCTCCCGTTTTCAACTCTATCTCGTTCCGTAGACCGCTATAAAGCATCAAGTTTTGTGTATGTTGACCGATTTGTTTAGCTCCCATCCGCCTTGCGGCTTTCGTTTGCTTCAAAATCATTATTTTCTGCTACTTATCTCCGTAAAAACTTGCAGTTTCTAATAACACCCCGTTTAATTACCACCGCGTTTCTGTTGCTTGCGCTGTTTCTGTATGGTATAATTCAGGCTTTCCCTTGATCTTTAGCTTGTCCGAAAACTCCCCCGATTCAATTTCTGTTATTCCTGTAAGGCTGTCAAAGTACGTCGTTCTTGATGATTTCAATATCGGGAGATAATCATCATTTGCCAAATATTTATTATATAACTTTTAAACAGATTACTAACAGGAAAAGGGAGTTATTAACATACATAAATGCTTAATAAACAATGATTTGTCAGGTCTTTTCAAACTTACTTAACATTTATATTATTCACATGTGCCACCAAAAATTCAGGATTTTGGTTTTTTTAAAAAGCGTGAAATTCAATATTCTTATATTTTTTCCGTCAAATGTTTCCAATAGCGTTTGGGAATATGGCGTACATGTAGCCTGGTATTTTTTCTGGCTGCAATGTTCACACTTTGAAAATAGTTTTTCCATAAGTGCTGATAAATAGCTTCTTCTTCGGTATAGGCAGCTATCGTATCGGTGGGTTTGGCTACATTAGAAAAATCAAGATTAATAAACTCCGTATCGTGCAGATCATAGTAAATACCATAATTACGTTTTATATCATAAATAATAAATTTTTGATCGGTATACCTGTTTCTGAAATGCTTGATTAATAACGGTAATACGTTAAAATCAGGCTCAATCACGGCATAATAAGTTTCGTCTTGCAATTTTTGAAAACGGATAAAAGCCTCCATTCTATGCCGCTCACGCCACATCATTCTTATTACTTCAGATAACCTTATTACGTAACGATTGCCATAATCGTCTTCAATATTCTCGGTATTATCAAACACGTATCTGATGTAACCTACAATATTATTGTCCTCGTTAACCATTTCGGCCATGTGCGCTATGTAAATACGCTGAACGCTATTAGGAGACAGCTTTTTACGCAAGCCCTTCAATACGCGCGATGCATAATCCGGGCTGGTAGTTACTTTGAGAGTATCTTCAAACATACCGGCAGTCTGCACATCTCCTTTCTGCACATTCACCAACCCAAGTTTTCTATCGTAAATTTCAAAAACAGCGGTTAGCAGCCCCTCAAATGTCCCATCGTAAAACAGGTTAGTCATAAATCAATGCTAAAATAGATTGAGCTGATTGGGTTTGTTTTTTAGGTACTTACTTTGCGACTCGGCCAGTATAAACTGCTTGATGTTATTGCCGGTCAAATCGCGGCGCTCAAATTCATTACTGTTGCAGATTATGAAATACCTGGCACGATTTACCGAGATGCCAATTTTCTTTAACTGATCCCAATTAAGTTTGCCGTGTTTACGTGCGCTAACAATTTTTTGTGCCGACATAACGCCAATGCCGGGAACACGCAGTATCACTTGCAAATCGGCTTTATTAATATCTATCGGGAAAGCCTGCATATTACGTATGGCCCAGCTTAGTTTGGGGTCGATATCCAAATCAAGCAAGGGTTGACCATCATTAACAATCTCATTAACATGAAAACCGTAAAAGCGCATCAACCAATCGGCTTGATATAAACGGTTCTCCCGCACCATAGGGACTGTTGTATTTAAAGCAGGCAAACGTTTATCTGCTAAAACAGGCACATAGCCTGAGTAGTAAACCCGCTTTAAATTAAAGTTTTTGTAAAAATGGTTAGCTGATTGTAATACCTGCTGATCTGTCTCCGGAGTTGCGCCAATAATCACTTGGGTGCTCTGTCCGGCGGGGGCAAACATTGGCGCTTTTTTAAACAATTTCTTCTCTTCCTTGCGTAATATTATTTCGTTCTTTAAAAACCGCATTGGGTCAATCATATCCTGGCGGTTTTTATCCGGGGCCAACAATTTCAAACCTGCTTCAGTAGGCATTTCTAAATTAACGCTTAGCCGGTCGGCATACAGCCCCGCCTCGCGCATCAATTCGTCACTGGCACCAGGGATAGATTTAAGGTGTATATAGCCGTTAAACTTATGTTCGGTACGTAGTTTCTTTGCCACACGCACCAACCGCGCCATGGTAAAATCAGCGTCTTTAAAAATACCCGAGCTTAAAAATAGGCCTTCGATATAATTTCGGCGATAAAAATTGATGGTAAGATCAACCACCTCTTGTACAGTAAAGGCCGCACGTTGTATGTCATTGTTTTTGCGCGACACACAATAAGCACAATCAAAAATGCAGTGATTGGTCAGCAATATTTTTAATAGCGATACGCAACGCCCATCCTCTGTATAACTATGACATATGCCATTACTGGCATTACCCAAGCCCTTATTATCGTTTTTACGTTTGCTACCGCTCGATGAGCAGGAGACATCGTACTTGGCGGCGTCAGCCAAAATATTCAACTTCTCTGTAATCCGTTCTGCATTCATATCAAAAGCTAAATTACTAATACTTTTAGTATTTCATACTTGTAAACAAAGAAAAAGCTATTCCTTATAAGACTAAAAATGACTCTTTAGTCATCACCAAAACTTTATGCTAACCCACAGGTTATTCAACTATGGAAAAACTATATACTGCCATAGTAACCGCAAAGGGCGGTCGCGATGGCCACATTAAATCGTCTGACGGGGTAATCGATCTTGACTTAAAAGCGCCAAAAGCTATGGGCGGCGAGGATGGCTACGCTAATCCTGAATTACTTTTTGCAGGTGCCTGGGGCTCTTGTTACCTTGGTGCACTTGGTTCTGTGGGTAAACGCGACGGGGTTGATGTTAGCGAAGCGACGGTTGATGTACACATCAGCTTTAACCAGGAAGGCGCAACCAGCTATGCCTTATCGGCAGAACTGCATGTGCATGTGCCGGGCATTAATGTAGCACAGGCGCAAAAACTGGCGGACGCAGCACACAAGGGTTGCCCGTACTCTAAAGCTACCCGTAACAACATAGATGTTAAAGTAATAGCTGAGTAAAATATTATACAGTAGAGACGCAAAACTCGCGTCTCTATATTTTCTTAGACAACGCGATACCGGTTTAGCACGTATATTTATTTAATGGATGTTAAAGAAATAGAGCGATTAATAAAAATCAGCCGCGAGCGCCCTTTAATGCCGGACGCCTACATCCCCTGGCAACTGGAGCCTGAACCGGATGATATTTTTCTGCCCGAAGTTTTAACATCATTACAAGGGCTTGATATTTATGAGGGCTTAACCGCTACTCAAAAATTAGAATTAGGCCGCCATGAACTGGTTCAGGTAATTGCATCATACGCTTGGGGCGAATGTCTGTTTTGTGTTTTTATGACACGGCATCTTATTACGCTCCAGCCTGATAGTGTAGAACATCAGTTTTTGATACGCGAACTGATAGAAGAGTTTCGCCATCAGGAGATGTTTGATCTGCACAATATTGAAGAGAGTCGACATATTTTATTTACCAAAGCTTTACTTAAAAATTATTCTTCTAAGGCAGGATATATTAAGCGCACGCTGTATAGCTATGTAATTTTATTCAACATACTGTTTGTACGTACTATGTATGTTAAGCGCGAAATATACCAACGTATTGGGATGCCTAATCCGGACCACGCGTATAAGCTGGCCTCAATAAATTTCAAACAAAAATTTGCTACAATATGCCTTGATGATATTATTGATTTTGTTGATAGTTGGAAAGGCTTTAATACCCTCACACGCTTTGCCTGGCGATGGGTGCTAGGAGCAAAAGTATGAGCATAATAAAGAGCCATATAGAATTTTTACCTGGCTCTTTATATAGTTGGTGGTATCTTATTTACTTTTTATAGCCAGTGCTAAGGCAGTAGTGGTGGTGTAATACTTAGCAATCATATTTGGCACCTCCCACTTAGGGATATTGCCGTTACGCAAGTAGCCCAGGTATTTCTCTGTAACACGGCCAAAATGTGCTTCGTGGCCATCTTTATATTTTTCGGGAACTATGACCTCCCAACCTCCTGCATCTTTCTTAAGCTCGACACCCGTATATTTCGCTTGTATGATTTTTAGTTTCTTCATCAGCAATTTCTCATAAGCAGCGTCATTTTTTAATGGCTTTATATACAGTGCCGGTTGATACTTTTCTTCAACACCTTGATGAATTACTAAATCAGCTTTGGTACCATGAAGCAACGAGTAATGGCTATCGGCACTACCAGGAGGCGCAGAATAAGCCCATTTAGCTGTAAGTTTCATGTTTACACCGAACAATTTGTAATTAACTGTACCGTTAGCATAAACCTGTAGTATAGTATCTTTAATAACGTTCTTTCTTAAAAACTCGGGGAAACCGTCTAATTTAGTAATTGCTTTAAATTGGCTCTGCGTAATTTCTGATGGCCATCTTTTTGCATTATTAAATTTTATGTCCGTTTTATAATTGATGGTTCGATTAGGAAAGCATTGCCATTGTGCCAGATCAACTAAATGCACGCCGACATCCTGCAAACCCTCACCTTGTTGCTTTACATCAAAAAACCAGGCGGGGCGGCTCAAAACCGCTCCGGATACATACTTATAAAAATAATGCACACTTTCCATTTCTACCGCCGGATTCTGCACCGTACCTTTTTTTAGTTGACCAAACACCTCTGTGATCATAGCAAATTCGCGCTGCAGGTTATTTGTTATTTCATAACGCTCGGTCATTATATCGTACAATACCAACTTTTTTTGTGCAGCGTTTGCAAAAGCGCTTTTCAACATCTCAAAATGTTGATTGTCAATCGCCATAGGCTTATCGCCCAGAACGTTGAAGCCCGCATCTATTGATCGCTTTACGTATTCCGTTTTCTTTAGATTATTGCCGGCCATCACAACAACATTGCCTTTCTTTTCGGCAATCATTTTGTTAAAAAAATCGGTTCCGGTATAAACTACTTCGTTCCAGTTGGTTGCATCCTGACCGCGCTTGTTATAGCCGTTGATCTTATCTAAATGCGATTGCAGATCAGGCCCGGCAGGTGCATAGACCTGTACACGAGCATCAACACCCTTCAGCATCGTTTTTTGCACCAGCGCCGCATGAAAATGCCCCGGATCAAGCGTGATCAATTTTATCTTATCGCCGTTTTTAACTTGTGCTAGCACGGTTAAACTTAATAGCGATGCCGCTAACACGGCGCCGTTAGATATAATTTTTTTCATTCATGTATAGCAATTGATTGTGGTAAAGGTAAAACTAGAAACGCTTAACTGCAATAGTGCGGCGCTTAAATGAGGTTATAGCGCCACGTTTTGGGCTGTAATATGATTAACCTGTATAAAACCGGCTATTTCGGCCGCATCTGTATGGTTAAGGTAACTCCCTACACCAGTGTGCTCCCATTGCCGCATCTCATCATCAAAAACAATATCTCCCATACCTACCTCGCCTTCCATTAATTTATAAACTCCGGTAATGTACATAACGTCTCCGGGACGGCGTTGAATTTCCGGCGTTATCGTAATTACATGTTCTTCGTCGTCTTTAAAAATTGTGTAGTTTAATGGCTGTGTCATAGTAACAACTACAAACCCGATAGGAGTTTGTTTTATAATTCCCAATCCATCAATTCCATCGAACGGCTAAATTCGGAGTTTGCGGGAGCATGTATCACAACATCCTGACCGCTAACCGGTTGAATAAATGATAACGTTGCCGCATGAAGCATCAAAGTATTCATTTCCCAACGCTCGCGAAAGAGTTTATTTTGCTTATTACAGCCGTGGGTGGTATCGCCTATAATAGGGTGATTCACATGGCTCAAGTGCTTCCTGATCTGATGCATGCGCCCAGTTGTCGGTTTTACCTCTATCAGCGAATATCGGGATGTGGCATGCTTGCCAAATGGTATGGGCAACTCAGCACGCCTCAATGTAGCGTAATGAGTAAAAGCTTCCTGCAAGGTGCCGTTTTCTTTTCGCAGGGGATAATCAATGTCTTCAGTGTCTGGTGCGTAGCCACGCACAATGGCCAGATAGCTTTTTTTGATCAGATCATCGGCGAACTGCTTTTGCATAGCTATCTCGATGTCTTTGCTCAACGCAAACAATAGCACACCCCCGGTAGCCCTGTCTAAGCGATGAACAGGATTAACTTTTTGGCCTATCTGATCTCGTAACAACTGCAAAGCAAACACCTCAGCATCAGCTGCAATCGTTGAGCGATGCACCAATAAACCATGTGGTTTATTAATAGCTATTAAATACTCGTCGCGATAAACGATATCGAGTATCAATTAACCCAAAATTTTACCTAAGTCGGCAGGCGAGTAATTAATGGATTTTAGCGTCTTATCGTCCATTGTACGATAAACTAAGAACAAGCCATCAATTTCTTTGTGGTATGAATCTGTACCGTGTTTACCTTTATAGTGACTTATAGTGCTTTCGGCTTCTTCGATCGTTTTACACGCCTTACTCATGTTTGAGCGGTGGACCTCATCAAATAACTCCTTAAATTTTTCGCCAAGTCCAAATTCCAAGATCGCGCCGGAGAGTACATATTGCAGATCGCAAAGCGCGTCGGCAATTTCAACGATATCTTTATCATCGATTGCCTGCTGTAGTTCCCTAAGCTCTTCGGCTAAGAGTTCAACGCGTAATTTGCAACGTTCTGGCGACGGGATAACAGGCGCGGTTAATATTGGATGCTTAAAAGTAGCATGAAACTCTGCAACCTGATTTAATGACTTAGTATCTTTAATCATAAAGGATTATTAAATTTAGCGACCTATCGGATGTTATACCGCAGGACGTCGCTAAGTTATAAATAACCTAAAACCTGACAATATAAAGATTGTTAATTCGAAGGGACGTACACGTCACCTTTTTTGATCGCGTTGTTTGAGTTAGCTTTTACCGTGAAATATTTATCATCCGCATCTATCAGGGTATATACTGAGAATTGCGTATTCCATTTTCCAACAGCATAAACATGGTAAGGTTGCTGGTATTGATTAAAAGTGCTTACATTGTTCACCAGCTGTTTTTCTGTAGCGCAGGCGCAAAATAGCAAGCAAAAAACTAGGGGAAGTCTTTTCATTTTGATTGGGTTTAAATAGTAGTTTAATTAACGCCATAAATATAATATTATTTATCGCAAGTAAGGCAGTGTTGTTTACAACTATTTTACTAAACTGAACCTAACGCTACAATTTATATCATACTAAAGTGGGATTAATTATTAATATCGTAACATTTCTTTAACTTATAATATAAAAAGCGCGAATTATCACAATATTGATAACCCACGCTTATTTATATTATACTTGAACTATTTAATTTCTCTTACCCAAATATTGCGGAAACTTAAAGGTTCACTTGGATCTCCATGCGACTGTAGCTTAATCGGGGCGGCGCCAAATTTGGCATTTTTGTATGATGCCTGGCCAATATATTGCGTAGGGCCCAATAATGTAATGTTATTTTGCACTAAAACTCCGTTATGTATAACGGTAACTCTGGCAGGAGTTTTCACATCGCCGTTTTCTTCAAATGTCGGGGCTGTCCAAATCACATCGTAAGTCTGCCATTCGCCAGGTGCTTTGGTAGCATTGGCTAAGGGGATAAATTGCTTATAAATACTGCTTGCCTGTCCGTTAACGTACGTTGGGTTATTATAGGAGTCAAGTACCTGTAACTCGTAACCAGCATCTCCTTTACCTAATGACGCTAAAAATATACCGCTATTACCACGTGCCTGGCCTTTACCTGTAATATTCGCTGGTACGCGCCATTCAATGTGTAACTGATAATTACCAAAAGATTTTATGGTTTCTATATTCCCACTACGCTTATTCACGGTGAGTGCGCCGTCAGCAACGGTCCAGGCTGCGGCCGTACCACGGTTGTTTGTCATTGTCCATTGATCCAGATTTTTTCCGTCGAATAATATAATAGCATCTGACGGAGCATCTGCACTTGTTTTCCCCGGGGTAACAACAGGCGGTACAGGCTGGTAAAATTCGGTGTCCTCTGGTTTGGGTTTATTTTGCGCATTCGCAAACATCGCACTGCCTACAAGTAAAGCAGGCAGCAAAAAGGTATATTTTCTGTTCATATTTTAAAGAATGTTGTTTACCAAACATAGCAAAAAAATCCTCCTTCAATAGTAACAAATTACAGGATAATTGAGATTTTACCTTACAATACCCTAAAAATAGGTGACTTACTTGGTTTGGGGCGTGTCGATTTTGGTACCGCCGGCGCCACTATTATCTACATTGGGTACGCTGCCTGTTGTGGTAGTAGTTTTAGAAGTGTCTACACTTTTAACAGTATCAACTACATTCCCATTTGTGTCAGGCGGATTTTTTGCGGTATGGTTGCCGGTACAACTGCCTAATACGGTTATGAAGCTTATTGCTACAACTATAAAAACTTTGCTTTTCATGTTTTTCATTTTGAGAACAACAACGTTTGGTTTGACTGGTTTTTAAATATTTTAATGAGGGATAAGAAACTTCCATGTATGTAAACCATAAACAATTTAGCCGTTCACAACCTCGCCACCGTTTACATGTATAACTTGCCCGGTGATAAATGACGCATCATCGGAAGCAAGGAAAACATACGCGGGCCCAAGCTCTGAAGGCTGCCCTGCCCTACCCATGGCAGTTTCTGAGCCAAATTTCTTTATTTTTTCTTCATCGAAAGTTGACACTATAAGTGGAGTCCATACCGGCCCGGGAGCTACGGCGTTTACACGAATTTTTTTTTCAACAAGGTTTGTAGCCAACGATCGTGTAAATGACGTAATAGCCCCTTTAGTTGAAGAATAATCTATCAAATGGGGAGATGAGCGATAGGCTGTCACTGAAGTTGTGTTTATGATAGAATCCCCCTCCTGCAGATGCTTCAATGCTTCATCAACAAAATAAAAATAGGCGAAGATATTGGTGCGGAAGGTCTCCTCCATCTGCTTCTCATCAACGTCTTTAGCATCCTTCTCAGGGATTTGCATGGCCGCATTGTTAACCAGTATATTGAGATTACCCAATTCTTTTACCGTTTGTATTACAGCCTTTTTACAAAATGAGCTTTTTTTCACGTCCCCTTTTATTAGCAGGCATTTTTGTCCATAAGATTGTATGATCTCTTGGGTTTCTTGAGCATCTATATCCTCGTCCAGATAAACAATTGCAATGTCTGCTCCCTCTCGGGCATAATGCACGCTTACTGCCCGGCCAATGCCGCTGTCACCACCAGTTACGAGGGCAACCTTTCCTGCTAGTTTGCCCGACGCTTTATAGGTTGATTTTATGTACTCCGGTCTTGGGTCCATTTCGGCCTCTATGCCGGGTTGTTTATTTTGTTTTTTGGGTGTCTTTTTTGCCATAGCTTATTTCCATTGTCTATTTTACAACCCATAGTTTTTACGGAATGTTTTTGATAATTTAAATAAGCAGGATCCGGAAACGAAAGAGACGCGAAGTATCGCGTCTCTACATCAATAAAATTACCACCTTCAGAGTTAGGCTTTACATTCTTTCAGGCACTTCAATACCAAGCAGGTTCATACCTTTGGCTATAACCTTAGCAGCACCAGCTGATAATTGTAGCCTAAATTGTTTAACCAATTCTTCGTCGGCTTGTAGTATAGAGTGCTCATGGTAAAACTTGTTATAAGCTTTTGCCACATCATAAACATAATTAGCGACAGCTGCAGGGTTATGGCCCGCAGCAGCTTGCTGAATAACCGTAGGGAACTGGCTCAACACCACAATCAAATCACGCTCCTCTGCCGCAATTTCGGTTGGCAGGCTATCTTGATGGTTAACATTGCTACGTCCCAATACCGATTTAATACGAGCGTGGGTATATTGTATAAACGGCCCCGTATGACCTTGAAAATCTACCGACTCGTTAGGGTCAAACAATAAGCGTTTTTTAGGATCAACTTTTAGCAGGAAGTATTTCAGTGCACCCATACCGATAGTATGATATAATGCTTGCTTTTCATCATCGCCGAAATCATTAATCTTGCCCAGCTCTTCGGTAACCTGTTTGGCAGTACTTTCCATTTCTGCTATAAGGTCGTCGGCATCAACCACCGTACCTTCGCGGGATTTCATTTTGCCTGATGGCAGATCAACCATCCCATAAGATAAATGGTATAAGCCCTTTGCCCAAGTTTTGCCCAACTTTTCAAGGATCAGGAACAGCACCTTAAAGTGATAATCCTGCTCATTGCCCACAACGTAAATAGATTCATCCATTCCGTAGTCATCAAACTTTAGCTGTGCAGTGCCCATATCCTGGGTAATATATACCGATGTACCGTCTGACCGTAAAACCAATTTCTGGTCAAGGCCATCTGCGGTCAAGTCTATCCATACAGAACCATCATCCTTTTTAAAGAAAACGCCACTTGCCAAACCTTCTTCAACAATGTCTTTGCCTAACAGGTAGGTGTTGCTCTCGTAATAGTATTTATCAAAGGCTACACCCAATTTGTGATAGGTTTTTCCAAAACCCTCATAAACCCAACCATTCATTTTTTGCCAAAGGTCAATAACCGCATCTTCGCCGGCTTCCCATTGTAAAAGCATCTCCTGCGCTTCTTTAATTAGCGTCGCGCTCTTTTTAGCCTCTTCTTCGGTTTGGCCCGCTAGCTTTAGCTCTTCTATTTGTTTCTTATATTCCTTATCAAAAATCACATAGTATTTACCCACTAAATGATCGCCCTTTTCTCCTGTTGTTTCAGGCGTTTCGCCAATGCCCCATTTTTGCCAGGCCAGCATTGATTTACAGATGTGTATCCCGCGGTCATTTACTAGGTTGGTTTTAACCACATCATACCCGGCAGTAGCTAATATCTGCGCTACAGCATAACCCAATAGGTTGTTACGCACGTGGCCTAAGTGCAATGGTTTATTAGTATTTGGTGATGAATATTCAACCATCACTTTTTTGCCGTTTGGCTTCGCGATTGCAAAATCATCAGCACTGATAACCGTTTTCAGTTGCTCAACCCAGTAAGCGTTGGAGATAGAGATATTTAAAAATCCTTTTATTACGTTAAATGCCGATACCTCGTTTAATTCGCTTTTTAAATACTCGCCTATATCGGCGCCGGTTTGCTCCGGCGATTTACGCGAAAACCGCGTAAACGGAAAAGTAACTATGGTAACCTGGCCCTCAAACTCCTTCCGGGTTTCTTGCCAACTCACATCAGCACCTGTTATGTCTGTTTGATATAGATGTTTAACGGCCTTTATGGTGGCATCAATAATAAAATTCATGAGGCAAAATTAGTAAAAATGTTGACAGCAGCTAAACACTCGGCAAGGAAGTTAGGCAGCTTGAAATCAAAGGCTGTTAACAATTGTTTAATACTGTAAACAAATATTTCTGAATAGCTTTACAGCCTGCAAAACACGTATGAAACTAGCTGATATTAAGTTTGAGTTAAACGTAAGCTCTGAGATTGGCGACCTGAAAGCCGTACTGATACACAGCCCCGATAGTGGGCTCGGTCGTGTGGTGCCTTCAAAAGCGCAAGACTGGCTTTTTGAGGACATTGTGCATTTGGACAGTTTGCGCAAAAACGAGTATGATTATTATATCAAACTACTATTGTATTTCCTTGATCCCGCCAAGATAAAAGGTAGGCTTAAAGAAATTGATGCCAAAGAAAATAAACGCAACTTTTATAAGCCGGACCATCAAGAGTTTTATGCATCGGACAAAGTAATTGAAATACAAAGTTTGTTGGCCGATATTTTGGGAGATGAAGGCATTCGAAATAAACTCACAGCGTCTGTTTGCGCTATTGAAAGCTGCAATTATCGTGTGCAGCAATCGCTGATAGAAACCAGTCCGGTTGAGTTAGCTAAAATATTGATATCGGGCTCGTTAGATAACAACGACATGATCTTTGCCCCCATCCCTAACCTGATATTTTCAAGGGATATCGGCATTGCTATTAATAATCATATACTGCTTAACAAACCGGCTAAAAAAGCCCGCTCGCGCGAAACTTTATTAGCAAGGTATATTTTCTTTAATCACCCCATGTTTGCCCGCTATAGGGGTAATATTTTGGAAATACCAGACACGGTGCAGCACTTTCTGCGCCCCGGCGAAGATCAGGACGAAAAAACTACGCTGGAAGGCGGTGATGTCATGATTATCAGTCCGGAGCATTTGATCATTGGCTGCAGCGAGCGCACATCGGCTAGCGGGGCTAATGAAGCGATCAAACTACTTCTCAGTAACGACGTAGTGCAGAAGATCACTATCGTTAAAATACCGCAGCGCCGCGACTACATGCATATTGACACCGTGTTTACTCAAGTTAAACGCAATGTGTGGGTGCTACTGCAAACATTAGGAGCTAAGCAGACATCTAATCAAGACAACGAACCTATTGCCTGGTTTACAGACAAAAAGGTAAAAGATAAAGACCGCACCGAGATTATACAATTTGAAAAGGGCCGCAAAAAGCCACGTACTTTTGCTTGCCTGGAGGATTTACTGACAGATATTAGCATAAACGACTTGAAAAGCACCGAGCCTATAAAGTTCATTTACTCGGGTAATGGCGATTTCCCCTACGACGCGCGCGAACAGTGGACGGATTCGTGTAACCTTTTGGCTTTGAAGGAAGGTGTGGTAGTTGGGTATGATCGGAATGATAAAACCATTGCAGCTTTTAAAAAACAAGGTTTTAGCACCATTAGAGTAAAAGACCTGCTTAAAAAATTCGAGAACGATGAGCTAAATCCGCAGGCGGTGAACGACACCCTGATACTGATGCCGTCGGCCGAACTTTCAAGGGCGCGGGGTGGTTTTCATTGTATGAGTATGCCGCTGCGACGAGACATTATTTAACCAGTGAATTCATGAGTCAATCAACTTCAAACCTGTTAATGATACGCCCGGTAAACTTTGGGTTTAATGACCAAACTGTCCAAAGCAATGCTTTTCAGACCCGTAGCGATAACCAGCATAAAGTGCAAAACAAAGCGCTGGCCGAATTTGACGGGTTGGTAAAAGTTTTGAGGGATAATAAGGTTAATGTGACCGTTATCGAAGATACTGCGCAACCCTATACCCCCGACTCTATCTTCCCTAATAATTGGGTATCATTTCACGCTAACGGCGATGTGTTTTTATACCCCATGCAGGCAACCAATCGCCGCTTGGAGCGCCGCGAGGATATCATCCACAAACTGCGGGACAACTTCAAGGTAAGCAAAGTAATAGATCTGAGCAGGTTTGAGCTTGAAAGTAAGTTTCTGGAAGGTACAGGTAGTATGGTGCTTGATAGAAATAACAAGATAGCTTATGCGTGTCTGTCGCCCCGTACAAATGAAACGGTATTAGCTACTTTCTGCAAGCAGGCCGGCTATAGCCCTGTCAGCTTTAATGCGATAGACGAACGAGGCATCGCTATCTATCATACCAATGTGTTGATGGCTTTAGGCAGTTCTTTTGCCGTTATATGTTTAGATAGCATCTGTGATAACGCTGAAAAAGAACGGATTGTTGAATCACTGGTAAACACCCACAAACAGATCATCGATATATCATTTAACCAGATAACCCACTTTGCAGGCAATATGCTTGAAGTTAAAAATACTGATGGCGAGACACTAATCGTCATGTCGCAGAGCGCTTATGATGTTTTGAAAGAAGCGCAACAAGATTTGTTATCATCTTTCGGCAAATTTATTTATGCGGACATTAATACTATCGAAACCACCGGTGGCGGCAGTGTAAGGTGTATGATTGCAGAAGTGCATTTGCCTTTAGTTGATAGTTAATAGCTCATGGTTCATAGTTATTGCAAGCTTATTGTCTACGAACTATGAGCTATTATCAAACAAAATAAATTACATTCACACTATAAAAATTTACTATAACATTTGGCCATTAATAATGTTAAAAAATTACATTTGCCAAAATTTTAATAAATGCAGAGTTACCAGGAATTTCTTGACTTAAGCGTTGGCTTCCCGCAGGATGGCTTCCAGATCATTGATGATGAATTATATTTTCATGATCTGAATTTAATGGAAATGATTGAAACGTACGGTACTCCCCTGCGCTTCACTTACTTGCCTATGGTTACCAAGAAGATACAGCAGGCAAAGCTTTTGTTTCAACAAGCTATTATTAAAAACAACTATCGCGGTAGCTATAAGTACTGCTATTGCACTAAAAGCTCACACTTTAAGCATATTGTAGAAGAAGCTTTAAAAAATGAGATCCACCTGGAGACTTCATCAGCTTTCGACATGCCGATGATTGACGCCTTGGAAAAGAAAGGGGTTATCACCAAGGATATGACCGTTATCTGTAACGGTTTTAAAACTTTTCAATACAAGCAGTACATTATTGATATGCTGCACGACGGTTTCAAAAACATCATCCCTGTTTTAGATAATAAAGAGGAGTTTAACCTTTACGACGACGAGATCGAAATGTCAAGCCCATGCAACCTGGGTATCCGCATAGCGGCGGAAGAGCAGCCCGACTCGCAATTCTATACCTCGCGGTTGGGTATCCGTATGGAGGATATTATCGATTTCTACTACAACAAGATAGAGAATAACCCTAACTTCCAGGTTAAGCTGTTGCACTTCTTCATCAACTCGGGTATCTCTGACACGCCTTATTACTGGAACGAGCTTGAGAAGTACGTAACCTTATACTGCAAGTTCAAGAAGATCAACCCTGCTTTAGACACCCTGGACATTGGCGGCGGTATGCCGTTCAAAGACTCGTTGGTGTTTGATTTTGATTATGAGTACATGATCAATGAGATTGTTAAGCGTATAAAAGAGATCTGTGCCGAAAACGATACTGTTGAACCCGATATCATTACCGAGTTTGGCAAGTATACCTGTGCGGAAGCTTCCGGCATCCTTTACAAAGTTCTGGGCCGCAAGCAACAGAATGACCGCGAACGCTGGTTAATGCTCGACGGATCTTTCATTACCAACCTGCCAGATGTTTGGGCACTGAATCAAAAGTACATCCTGTTGCCTATAAACAATTGGGATAGCGAATATGAGCGTGTCAACCTTGGGGGCATTACCTGCGATGGTCAGGATTACTATAACCAGGAAGCGCATATGAACAGTGTGTTTATGCCTAAGACGCGTAAAGTACAATACCTGGGCTTTTTCAACACCGGCGCCTATCAAGAGGTACTGAGCGGCTACGGCGGTATCCACCACTGTTTGCTACCATCACCCAAACACGTACTCATTCGCCGCAATCGCGATGAGACCTTTAACTTCGAGGTGTTTGGTGAGGAGCAAAACAGCAAGCAAGTGTTAAAGATATTAGGTTATACTACCTAAGGTTCGATAACCTCGATATTGCAAAGCCTTCCGGTTTCCGGGAGGCTTTTTTGTTTGTGCTGTTTCAATAAAAATATGAAACAGTGTTTTATGTTAATAACCTTATTACTAACCTATTATGTATTGAAGTGAAACAGTTTGAAACAGTATCAATACTTTAATAAAATCGCTTTATATATTTGATTATTAACTACTTAAACGTTTTTTATAGATTTAATAAAAATCAAGTGAATCAGTCAAGGTGAATCACCTTATTGGTGACCCTTGAAGAAATTATTTACAAATGCCGCACGATGTCTTATGCGCCAACGCCATCGACCACTCCCCTTTTCGGTTTCTCCTTTTAAGGCCCACCTGTCGGCAACGTTTGCGGTTAAAATCGGTAACGATTGCGTGAATTTTCCCGGCCATTTGTATCGTGAAGCTCTCAAAGATTAGTAATATAGACTACCAATTAAGCCAGAAAGGCATTTTATTAATCTTTAATCAACCATGAGAATGAGTAAAACAACCCTGTTGCCTGACATTTAACACCCTGCGGTTACGCCGCAGCATTTGCAAAGCCTTTTAAATACCCCTTAAACATGCCCGTAATGCCATGCATAGCATTCTATTGCCCGTTTTTGGCCATAGTGCCGCATGCTTTGATACCTATAACCCTACAACTTTTGCTACAAATGGCGCTAACTGCGCTGCCAAAATAAAAACCAAAACCATGAAAAATCAAATTGTAAACCTAAAACAATGGCTAAAACCAATGACCCTATTAGCTTGTATGAGCGTAATGATATCATGTAAAAAATTGGCCGAAGAAACTACGGTAGACCTACCAGTCATCAACCCAATTTCGAACTTTGAATTTAAGGCTGACTCGCTTAATGCCTTCAAATTTCATTTTAAAGATCGCTCATCAAAATACAAAAAGATAGAGTGGCGTTTCGGCGACGACTCTTTATCTACCCAGGTTAGTCCAACGCACACATTTGCTACTACCGGTAAATTTTTGGTGGAGCTTAAAACAGTTTCAAACACCGGAAACACGTCAAAAAAAGTGATCGAAATTTTTATCAACCCGGATAGCGTGATAAAAATCGGCATAGAAAAAACCGGCATACCTAATGAGGTTAAGTACAGCATAAAGGCTAAAGCAAATATTGCCTCTATTTTATGGACCTTTGCAGAGGTTACACCTGCCGCCACCAGCAATTTGTTAGCCCCTGTCAGAACTTATGTTCCCGGATCTTTCAATACTGTTTCGGCCAAAATAACTACTAACGATGGCTCAACTGCAACAGTATCTCGCAATACCGCGACAACCGAAGGTTTTCTGCTAGACATAACTCAGGCCCGGGATAGTTACACTGTCTCTGCTGACAACGCTCTTAATATTGCCGAAAGCTCAAAAAACCTGTTGGATAACAATGTAGAAACCAAATTCACTATGGGCGGTAAAGACGGCAGGCTCTTTACCTATCCCTTAATGACTACTTTAATTTATCGTGATAAACAAGCAGTTAAAACTTATGCTGTTAGTAACTCAAATGACCTGCCGGCCCGCGACCCAAAATCATGGAATCTCCAGGGATCTGATGATGGGGTAACATGGGAAATTTTGGACACCCGGGTTATGACTAAAAATTTTTATGACCAAATGACCGCGCTTGGCGCAACTACTGATTTACAACGCTTTAAAAAGCTGTTTTACTACGCCATAGCCAACCCAAAACCATTTAAAATGTACCGGTGGGCAATAACTTCAAATTGGGGCGACGCTGCACTACAAACCAACGATTTTAGATTATATAAATAATGCTTGCTAGATAAGATCCTGATATTGCAATATAAGGATTGCTACATACTATTTGCTAAATTTACAAACCATATAAAAACTAGATAATGAAAGCCACTAAAATTACTATTGCCGCTGCGCTATTGTTAACAGCGTCTGCCACCTATGTATCGGCCCAGAAAAAAAGCGCAACACCTTGCATGGATGTGCTTAACCTATTTACAGCCGCAAACGTGCCCGCTATGGCACCGCAGGAAGAGCCATCGGCAATGATAACACCCGGTGAAGAGCAGCCGGCAAACCTCCCCGGAAAGGGCCTGGCGCAACACACTATGTTGTATGTGGGCGAAAACAATACCCGTATGTCCTTAATAAACGACGGTAAAGTGATATGGACCTACCAAACCGGCAAGGGTTATGAATATGATGATGTATGGATGATATCAAACGGTAACATCCTATTTACCCGCATGAAATACGTTGCCGTTATGACGCCCGACAAAAAAGTACTGTGGAAAATGGACTTTAAAGAAACCGGCCCTGAGCATGCCGAAGTACACGCCTGCCAGCCCATTGGCCTGGATAGGATAATGTTTGTGGTAAACGCTGACACCCCAAAGTTTTACATAGTAAACTATAAAACCGGCAAAATTGAAGTTGAACGGGATATACCGTTTAACTACACAGATCGCGGCGTGCATGGACAGTTTAGACGTGCCCGGGTTACTGCTCAAGGCACTTACCTGATATCATACATGGGTAAAGGCAAGGTGGTTGAATTTGACAAAGATTTTAAAGAGATATGGAGCTATACCACGCCGCAGCCATGGGCAGCCATAAGACTAAAAAATGGCAACACACTAATAACCGACGAAAGAGAATGGCGCACGTTTGAAGTTAATGCCAAAAAAGACATTCTTTGGGAGTTTAACTGCAAAACAGATTTGCCTGCGCAATACCAATTTGCATCGGCACCGCAAACCTGCACAAGGCTGGCAAACGGCAACACCATCTTTACATCGCGCGGTCAAAATGGCAAGGGTCCGCAAATGATCGAAGTCACCAAAGATAAAAAAGTTGTTTGGGTACTGCACGACTGGAAAACCGTTGGCGATGGCACCGCAGTACAGGTGTTGGATGATCCGGGCGTGCCAGAGATACCGGGACAATCTGAGCACTAATTTATATACATTCAACATACACATGATCAAATCTATAACACAATCGTTCATTATATGGCTTACAGCTATTTTCTTAACGATAAATTCGCTTACTGCAACAGCTAAAGACTATCCGGCAGCATATTTTGGTATTAAGGCCGATGGTATAAGCCTTAACACACGGTCAATACAATACGGTATTGACCACATCAGTCAAAACGGCGGTGGGGTTTTGATATTTCCCGCAGGTAAATACCTTACCGGCTGCATTCATATCAAATCTGGCGTAACTTTACATCTCGAAGAAGGCACTGTGTTACTGGGATCAGTAAATCCGCTCGACTATGATCGGCAAAACACAGCATTTGATCATAATTTTAACACATCGCTGGCTTTAATATTAGGGCTTAATCAAAAGGATGTAGCTATTACGGGCAAAGGCATTATAGACGGGCAGGGAAAAGAGCTTGCAGCAAATGTGGGCGAAATGCTAAAAAAGGGCTTGGTTAAGGGGGGCTCAGTTAATCGCCCTAACGAGGATAACCGCCCTATGATCATTAACTTGTTTGGTTGCGAAAACGTGACGGTGAAAAACATAACCTTGAAAAATTCGGCCTGCTGGACAGAGTGCTACAACCAATGCAAAAACGTGGTGATTGACAGCATTAAGGTAGAGAGCCGGGCGTTTTGGAATAACGATGGGATTGATATAGTCGACTGTACCAATTTCAAACTAAGCAACTCCTATTTCAATAGCAGCGACGATGGCATCTGTTTAAAATCATTACAACCTGATGTACTAAACCAGGATATCTTGATCCAAAACAACACTATGACTACCGATGCCAGCGGCATTAAATTTGGCACAGCGTCATTAGGTGGTTTTAAGAACATCCGTATTATTAATAATAGGGTATTCGATACTAACCGGTCGGCCATTGCTTTAGAAGCTGTAGACGGCGCAGTGATTGAAAATATAGTAGTTGACGGCTTACAGGGAGTAAATATAGGTAATGCCATATTTTTAAGAGCCGGCGCCCGCAAGGGTACGCGCAAGGGTAAGGTACATAATATTCAGATCCAAAACGTCGATGTGGAAATAAGGACCGAGAAAAATCCGCTTAAAGCCCTGCCGGGGATTGTAATTGCAGGAATGCCAGATCAAATAATCAACAATATCAGGCTTAAAAACATCAGCATTAAACAAGCGGGGGGTGCAGAGAAAGCTTTGGCAAAGATATCTATTGATAATATGGCCGGCATACCCGAAAAGCCGGATAGCTATCCAGAGTATTCTATGTTTGGCGAACTACCGGCATGGGGTGCCTACATCCGCCACGCACAGGACCTGCAGATAATAGGACTGAAAATAACTACCGCCAAAGCCGACTTTAGGACGGCCATCGCTTTAGACGATGTCCACCAAATTACTTTTAAAACGCTAACGGTAAAAGAACCAAAAAGCAAAAATAAAATATTCAGCATCAACTCTTCGCAAATTAAAACTAATTAAGCGGACGCCCCCAGCATTCGCTACCTGCGGGTCGGTTATGAGGAAACAAGCCGGATGTGTTGCAAAGTACATCTGGCTTGTCTGCTTTTAGCGCAAAGGTTTAATGTCACCATCACTCATAGTTCATCAGGTGCACATAACACTTGGTAAGATTAATTTTATATATTAGTTTAACCAATTTCTGCTCATGTTATGAAACCCACCTACGTTTTTTTATTACTGGCCTGTAGCTTGTTTTTTTGTTTTGTCAACCCTGCTCCCAAAAGCAAATGGCAGGTAATATTCAACGGCAAAAACCTGAAAGGCTGGGATACCTACCTTGGCCGCGAGACTGATGAAAACGGCAGGGCCGCTAACAATACACCGGTAGGTTTCAACATCGATCCGCGAGGAGTTTATACCGTTGTCAAAGAAGATGGCAAACCCGCCATCCGGATCTCGGGCGAAACCTGGGGTGCGCTGATTACTAAACAACAGTTTCAGAACTATCACTTGCGCCTGCAATTTAAATGGGGCAAAGTTTTATGGGGCCAAAAAAAGAAAGCCAACGTTAGGGGCAGCGGTGTGCTGTACCACTCGGTAGGTGCACTTGGGGCCGATGCTGGTTTTTGGATGCGATCGCAGGAGTTTCAGGTTGAAGAAGGCCGTTGCGGCGACTATTGGGGCTGTGCCGGCGGATCTGCCGAGATCCCCGTGGTAAAAAAAGATGGTAACAATTACTTTTACAGTCCGCAAGGTAATATGACCGCTTTTAGCGACGGTAATGCCCAGGGCCGTCATTGTAAAAAACAAGGCACCGGCAACGAAAAACCGGTTGGCGAGTGGAACACGCTCGACCTATATTGCCACGGGGATACCAGTATACACGTGGTAAATGGCAAGGTAGCCATGGTGTTATACCATAATAGTCAAAGTGATAAAGGTGAATTTACACCGTTGATTAAAGGTAAAATACAATTAGAAAGTGAAGGCGCCGAGTTGTTTTACAGGGAGATAATGGTGCAGGGAATTGAAGGTTTGCCTGCGGCTTTGTTAAAGGAGTAGAGGAACCATTACGTTAGTCATGAAAACATACCTCATACGTTATAGCAACCGTGCTAACAGTTGTAGTTATTTATGGTGATGTATGTACAATACCAAGTTATACTTTTAACTGATTAGCTGGCTATGCCAAACACATTTATGAGTATCTATTCAAGCGAGACGCTTGCGGTAGCGGGGCGGGGGTAAACCGTAGAAAATAAATGAATGGAATAAAATGCAGGAAGCTAAGCCAGCTGGTCCTTTCCAGAGAAAAAAAATAACGATAATGAGAAAGACGATCTATGTAGCACTTAACCTAATCTTTCAGCTGGTTGTGTTCTTTTGCTTAATGTATGCAAACACTTATATAAATAACAATGCTGTGCCAGAAAGTCTCTTGTGGAAAGGTAATCAGCCAAGGACAGATTTTCACGGAATGTTAGATTTTGCCGCCATCAAAACGCTATTGTTGATCATAGAAGGTAGTTTCTTTGTGGGGGCTGTATATTTAATTAATCGATCAACTTTAAACAGTCAAAGCATGGTGAAGCGTACCTTGACAGTCCATATTACTTTGACAACATGCTTTATCGCGATATTGATTTGGGGAAGTTTTAAGGGTTATCTCTGGTAGAAGATTACATTTTAATAATTATTAATACCTAAAGCACAAGCCCAACCACGCAGTTGGGCTTTGCTATTCTTAGCCTTCGCGTCTCTGAACAGAGCATCTATAACAGCGTAGAATTGCTTCAAATCACCATCGGACAGGTTGGCAATCTCTTTCATACGGTTAAGCAGGTCGCTATCACTCCTCGCCTTTGTTGGTGTTCGACACGCCGCAGTTGTTGTGTCTTATGACCAACAACTGAATGGCTTAGCGAGAAACGTATTGCGCCAGCCCTGGCGAATAGACTATAGTTAGCCCGCATTCTTTAATTTTAAACAAAACCACATACATATAACTGTTTGTATTGTATCCAATTTTTACATACCTTAATCAATAAGATGTCGGTTAAGCGGCGGTCTTAATACCAAATTTTTCAGTTAATGATATTAAACCCATCCCATGATAAAATACATACTGCTAACGTTCCTGCTCTTAAACTGTGTATCACTAACGCAGGCACAGAACAGCACGCTGCTTGAAAATAATGTAGTGTTTACATCACTGGATAAGGAAACACGGGTACATGATAATGGTAAGGGGGAACTACAAGTTAACATATCGACAAAGGATGTTCTAAAGTTTAAAGCCGCAAGATCGGTTTATTACAGCGATTTCGGCGCCAAAGGAGATGTTAAAACCGATGATATAGATGCTATTGCTGCAACCCACGCTTTTGCCAATATGCACGGTCTCACCGTGAAAGCCAACCCCACGGCAACGTATTATATTGGGGGAAAGAGGCGCACAGTAATCATCCGGACGGACACTGACTTTGGCACCGCGGCCTTTATTATTGATGATACCGATGTAGAAAATCGCAATGCAGATGTCTTCATGGTCAGTTCAAACCAAAAACCGTTTAAACTGACAAGCATTTCGTCAGTTAAAAGGAACCAACGAAAAATCGAGCTTACACAAGGGCCCTGTTTGGTTACGGTCACAAATTCAAACGTAAAACAATATATTAGGTTAGGGCTAAATCAAAACAATGGTTCTTCGCAGACCGATATTTTTGTTGTCGATAAAAACGGGAACGTGGATATGGATGCACCCATCATCTGGGATTTTGAACAAATCACGAATATTACCGCGCTGCCGATTGATCAGGACCTGCTAAAAATCACTGGAGGGCGTTTTACCACGATTGCCAATAAAGCCGAATCAAACTATACCTATTATAGCCGGGGCATAGCTGTTAGGCGGTCGCATGTGCTTATTGAAGGCCTGCGACACGACATCAAGGATGAAGGAGACCACGGGGCGCCTTATGGAGGCTTTATCAATATTGGTGAGTGCGCCTACGTAACCGTAAGGAACACCATCCTGACCGGACATCAGACTTACAGTACTATTGGCGCGGCGGGCAAGCCGGTTACAATGGGCACCTATGACCTTTCTGTAAATCATGCGGTTAATGTATCCTTTATAAATTGCAGCCAGACAAATAATATCGACGACACCCGCTACTGGGGTATTTTAGGATCAAACTTTTGCAAAAACCTTCTTTATGATAGCTGCACCCTATCGCGATTTGATGCCCATCAAGGTGTCGCCAACGCTACCATACGCAATTCGACCCTTGGACACATGGGGATCAACGCAATTGGTAGTGGTCTCTTGAAAATCGAAAATTCCACCGTTCGGGCAAAAAGCTTTGTTAACCTGCGTTCCGACTATGGCAGCACCTGGCAGGGCGAGGTATTGATCCGCAACTGTGTATTTATACCCGCAGGTGGTAAGCCTATCGGCAGCGCCGCGCTAATCAGCGGATCAAATTCAGGTCAGCACAATTTCGGTTACACGTGTTATATGCCTGAACGGATCACCATTGAAAAGCTCCGAATTGACGATTCCAAACATCAGAACAATTACAATGGGCCTGCAATTTTCAGTAATTTCAATCCGGAGATGAAAGACGAAACCTACCAGGAAAAATTCCCCTATGTGTTAACGAACAAGGTTATGCTCAGAGGCGTTACCACTGCAAGTGGAAAAGCCCTGAGGATTAGTGACAATCGCTTCATGTTTAAAAATGTGAAGGTCGAAGTTAACTAACCAGGTTACTTTACCAACCTAGCCAATATGATTATTCGCAAGGCGGATTAATGCAACTCTTTCGCTATAGTCTTAATAGCCAGCAACTCTTCCGCATCAAGCTGATCAAACAAGCGCTTTTGGCTCAGATCAAATGAACGGGCTGGTTGATGTGCCGCATCCCCTCGTTGATCGCCGTTATGGAAGCACCAGCCTGCCGCGCCGGCTTGCTTAGCGCCAAAAAGGTCTGCTATATAGTCTTTGGTAAGCGGTTGCCAATCTGTATATCCCCGCCTAAACGGTTCTTGATAATGTATCGGTACCCGCTTACCTATAACAGCCATTTGGGTAAGATATTCTGTTGTCTTTCCGGCAGTTTGCATAGCCGATTTCGCCGTTCGTGGCCGGTGTGGGCTCACAAAATCAACCTTTACCTGGGTAAGATACTCTTTCAAATCATCCGGGCTAATATCATTACCGGCAGATGCCGTGATAAGCAAACCCGGATAGATCTGTTTAGCGACGTCGCGCATCATTGCTAAATCTTTAAAACTTACAAACCGGGCATCGCCAACATCGCGCTCATTTGCCAGGTCAAGGTACCAGTTTTTGTAGCCCTTTAGCGCTGTGACAATAGAACGCAATGCCCGCTCATGTCCCTCAATTGTTTTTAACGACCGGCCATTGGTGTTGTTACTGTGCGCAAGGCTTACATCAACAACAATCCCTAATTTATCGCATTGCTGTACCAGCCATTTTAGTTTATTCATGTAGGCGGCTACAGCATTGCCGTTATCGTCTACGGCGCTAATGTCTGTAGTTTGCCCCGGCCAGTTTGCCCATATCCTGATCCAGTTTAATTTATACTTTTTAATATCGGCAAGGTCCTTTTTTATAAACCCTTCGGGCGCTCCCAATGCACCGTAATAGCTTATTCCATAAAGAAAGGTGGGTTTATTAGCTATCGTAAATGCCGTACCATCAATACCAAGTTTCGTTCGCTGAGCATACAATGGCGCTGATGGCGATAGAAAGCAAAACAACGCAATAAAAATTGTCAGGTAAGAGATCTGTTTCATAATGTCACGATAGTTTATAGAAGTAAACTTAATGATTTATGATATGTAAATTAATTTATGGCCGTATTTTATTAGGTATGCAATCCTTACCTTAGCGTACTAACAAAAACCTACTGCATGCTTGAACAGTACGACCTAAGCAACATGATGGTATTGGACATTGAAACCGTGCCCCAATACGCTACTTACGACGAAGTGCCCGATCAGTTTAAAAGACTTTGGGACCTGAAAACCACCCGCCAGCGTGCAGACAAAACCGCCGAAGAATTTTATGGCAGCGCGGGCATCTGGGCCGAATTTGGCAAGATCATTTGTATATCGGTCGGTATATTTTCCGGCGGATCCGTACGCGGGTTGCGTCTGAAATCATTTGCCGGGCATGACGAGAAGCTGTTGCTACAAAATTTTTCGAACCTGCTTAACGGCCAACCGCCCAGCCTTATACTGGTGGCGCACAATGGTAAAGAATTTGATTTTCCGTACATATGCCGCCGGATGTTGGTCAATGGCCTGCCCCTACCCAAACAGCTTGAGATCGCCGGGCGCAAGCCCTGGGAGATAAACCACCTGGACACCATGGAACTTTGGAAATTTGGCGATTACAAAAGCTATACCTCATTAAGCCTGCTCACCGCGATATTTGACATACCCACCCCTAAAGATGATATAGATGGCAGCATGGTAGGCACGGTATACTGGGTTGATAATGAGCTGGAGCGCATTTGCACCTATTGCCAAAAAGATGTGGTAGCTACAGCGCAATTGTTAAGGCGATACCGTGGTGAGGAACTGATTGAGGAGGAGAATATTATGTACGTGGGGTGAAATTCTGTCACTTAGCCGCGACGAGAAATGCAAACTGTCGTTTTTAAAACCTGTGCTTGTTATCAGTGTTAAGAAGTAGATCACGGTCGAAGATGGCAAATTAGTCATTAATCCCCTATCTTCGCGTAAATACATATTTACCTATGTCTAAAAATAAGAATAAAAGCTCGTCAATTAACCAGGTATTAACCAAATTGGTGCTTGATGTTTTTGAGCAAAACGGCAATCAACCGTTAAATTACAGACAGGTGTCGGCCACTCTGAACGTGCGCGATCCTGAAGATAGAAATACCATCCTCGATATATTAGAAGAAGAAGCTTTTAAACAGGTTTTAAAAGAGGTTTCGCCCGGCAAGTTTCAGCTGCTGGAGCTTAAAACGTTTGTAGAGGGTAAGGTAGACCTTACTGCCGATGGATCGGCATTTATAATTACCGACGACCCGGACGAGGGCGACATTTTTGTAGCGCCACGTAAACTAAGAAATGCCCTGCACGGCGACCGTGTTAAAGTATACGTATACGCAAAAAGCAAGGGCCGACGCAAAGAGGGCGAGATCATAGAAATATTGCAACGCGTAAAGACCGAGTTTACCGGTATTGTCAAGCTATCAGAACGTTACGCTTTCTTTATTCCCGATGACCGTAAGATGATGCATGACATCTTTATCCCGATGGGCGAGCTTAACGGGGCTAAAAATGGCATCAAGGCCGTAGCCGAGATCACCGATTGGCCCACACAGGCTAAAAACCCCATAGGGCGTATTAAACACATTTTAGGCGAACAAGGCGAGAATGATACGGAAATGAACGCCATCTTGGCGGAGTATGGTTTCCCGCTATCGTTTCCGAAAGAAGTTGAGCATGATGCTGAGCAGATCCCTGCCGATATCAGCGCCGAAGAAATAGCTAAGCGTCGCGATTTCAGAGACGTGATTACCTTCACCATTGATCCATTTGATGCCAAGGATTTTGACGATGCTATATCATACAAAAAACTTGACAACGGAAATTATGAGGTTGGTGTACATATTGCTGATGTCTCGCACTATATCATTCCGGATTCGGCTTTGGATAAAGAAGCCTTTGATCGTGGAACCTCTGTTTACCTGGTCGACAGGGTTATTCCCATGCTTCCTGAGCGACTTTCAAACGGATTATGCTCATTGCGCCCCGACGAAGAAAAACTTTGCTTCGCGGCGGTATTTGAGCTTGATGACAATGCAAACATTGTTACCGAGTGGTTCGGCAAAACGGTGATTAACTCTAACCGTCGTTTCACGTATGAGGAAGCGCAAGAAGTTATTGAAACCAAACAGGGCGATTATGCTGCTGAAATAGAGAAACTAAATGAGCTGGCCTACATCCTGCGCGACCGTAAGTTTAAAAATGGTGCTATCAGCTTTGAAACAACCGAGGTTAAATTTCATCTTGACGAAAAGGGCAAACCAACCGGCGTGTATGTTAAAGAGCGCAAAGACGCCCATAAATTGATTGAAGACTTTATGCTGCTGGCCAACCGCAAAGTGGCAGAGTTTATCAGCAAAAAAGGGAAGGGCAAACATAAATACACCTTTGTTTACCGTGCGCACGATTCGCCAAAACCTGATGCCCTGGCAAGTTTTGCAACATTTGCAGCCCGTTTTGGATATAAGATAAACACTAAAACAGATAAAGAAACCGCCAAATCGCTTAACTACTTAATGGCGGATGTTGAGGGTAAAAAAGAACAGAATGTGCTAACCCATTTAGCTATCCGCTCTATGGCCAAAGCAATTTATACCACCAAAAGCAGTAGCCACTATGGTTTGGCATTTGATCATTACACGCACTTTACCTCGCCTATCCGCAGGTATCCGGATGTGATGGTGCATCGCTTGCTGCAGCATTATTTAGACGGAGGACAATCTGTAAGCGCCGAGCATTACGAGGTAATGTGCCAGCATGCATCAGCTATGGAAAAGAAAGCTGCCGATGCCGAGCGCTCATCGGTTAAATACAAACAGGCAGAATTTCTTAAAGATCAGGTTGGTGAGGTTTATGCCGGCGTTATATCTGGCGTTACCGAGTGGGGCATGTATGTAGAGATCATTGAAAATAAGTGCGAGGGCATGATAAGGTTGCGCGATATCTCTGATGATTTTTATACCTTAGACGAGAAAAATTACGCCATAATTGGCCAGCGTAAAAAGAAGACCTATCAGCTGGGCGACGAGGTTAAAATACGTGTAAAAAACGTTGATTTGGCTAAAAAACAAATTGATTTTTCATTGGTGCAGGACTAAATATTTGACTGCAAGGAATAAGCATGAGAGAACTACAAGATCTGCAATTACTGATTGACAAAGCGGTTACTGAATTAAAATACCCGGATTATCCGGCCGAGTTATACGACCCAATATTTTATATATTAAGCATGGGCGGAAAACGCATGCGCCCTGCCCTGCTATTAATGGCTTGCGACCTGTTTGGTGGTAATGTTGAAAAAGCCATGCCACCTGCATTGGCGATAGAAGTGTTTCATAACTTCACGTTGATGCATGATGACATTATGGACAAAGCCCCGCTTCGCCGCGGCCGTACAACCGTGCATGAAAAGTGGAACCAAAATGCTGCTATCCTATCCGGCGATGTAATGTTGATTGAGGGTTACAAGCTCATGATGCAGGTCGAAGATAGATTTCTGCGGGTTATCCTTGATATATTTAACAATACGGCTGTAGGTGTTTGCGAGGGCCAACAGCTGGATATGGATTTTGAGGTGCGTGACGATGTAAAGATTGATGAATACATTTACATGATACGCCTCAAAACTGCTGTAGTATTAGGCGGCGCTTTAAAAATAGGCTCTATTTTGGGTGGCGCCGATATGAAAGACGCTGATCTGGTAGCCGAGTTTGGTGAAAACCTCGGTCTGGCTTTTCAGCTACAGGATGATATGCTTGACGTTTATGGCTCGCCAGAGAAATTTGGCAAGCAGGTTGGTGGCGATATCATAGCTAATAAAAAGACATACTTACTTATTAAAGCTTTAGAACTGGCCGACGCTACGCAAAAAACCGAACTAAACAAATGGATAGCCATTACCGAATTTGATAATCAGAAAAAAGTAGAAGCAGTTACCGGTATTTACAATGCTGTACAGGTAAAGCAGTACGCCGAAACTACTATGCACCAATATGCGGATAAAGCATTTGATGCCCTTGAAAAAATTAACCTTCCCGAAGAAAACAAGCAATACCTGCGCGATTTTGCGGATAGTTTGATGGTGAGAGAATATTAAGGTAGCTTTAGGTTATGAAAAACCTAAAAATCTTCATCATATTGGTAGCATGTAATTATGCTGCCCAAAGCTTTGCGCAGGCAAAGTCTGAAGTCCCGGTTATTGTAGAACAACCTCAAAAATCTGTCGTTAAAAACCTTCTTTATGTAGCGCCAAATGATATTTATGACAAGGTTGATAAGTACCCAGAATATGCCGGTGGCCATAGTGCTATGGAAGCTTTTTTTAAGAAAAACTTAAAAAAAGGCAGCAAAATCGGCCGCGTTATTGCAGTTTTTGTAATTGAAAGAGACGGCAGTGTAACTAATGTCGATATTGTACGTAGCTTTTCAGATAGCGCTAAATCTGAAGCTTTAAGAGTTATAAAGTTGATGCCTAAATGGAAGCCGGGTTTTAACGACGGCAAGATAGTTAGAACGCGATGTGCTATCCCTATTTCCTTTCAAAAATTGGCTAAGGAGTCAGTAAATTAGCAATGGGATGAACCAAAGCGGCCCATTTTTTGTAGTTATCTGTAAGACATCTATAAAAACGACAATGAAAAATTATCTGCTATTACTATTTGTTTTGATCGCTCCGTTTGGCTTAAAAGCACAAACCAAGGTTACCCTATCAAAAGACACCACTACTTACGACGCCTCAAACATTGAAAGGCAACCAGCTTTCCCTGGTGGTAAAGACAAGTTCATTAAGTTTGTTTCTGTGACACAAAAATACCCGGCGACCTCTCGCCAAAACAACATACAAGGCGATGTGGAATTAAGTTTTTTGGTTAATACCGACGGAACACTATCTGACATTAAGGTTGCCAAAAGCCTGGCAGAAGATTTAGACCAGGAAGCTATCAGAATTTTAAAACGTAGCGCTAAATGGGTTCCCGCTAAAAAGAATGGAAAGCTGATTGACTGCGCTGCTACAGCTACTATAAGTTTTAAGTCAAAATAGTTATAAGTAGTAGATTCATAACAAACTACCCTAATTCTAACTAAACAAAAAAGCCGTTCCGGAATATCCGGAACGGCTTTTTATTTAGTTATTTTTAAGATTACTCAGCTGCAGGAGCTTCTGCTTCTTCAGCATCAGCAGCTTTCTTTTTTGGAGCAGCAGCTTTCTTTGCTTTAGGTGCTTCTTCTTCAGCCGGAGCTGCAGTTTCTGCTACAACCTCAGGAGCAACTTCAGCAACCGGTGCGGGTTTAGCCGCAGCCTTAGCTTTAGGTGCCGGTGCAGCATCTTCTGCTACAGGTGCAGTTGCAAAAGGAATTACAGAAACGTATGAACGGTTGTCTGCTTTCTTTTTGAAAACCACCTCGCCTGCTGCTAAAGCAAATAAAGTATGATCTTTACCTAAACCTACGTTTAGGCCTGGGTTGTGTTTGGTACCACGTTGACGTACAATGATGTTACCTGCAATTGCCGGTTGACCACCAAATATTTTGATACCTAAACGCTTGCTATGTGATTCGCGGCCGTTTCTTGAACTACCGGCCCCTTTTTTGTGTGCCATTTCTTATATTTTTATGATCCGGATAAACCAAATCGTTTTAAAAAACTGATTATAAAACTATACCAGTGATCTGGATCTTGGTGAATTGCTGACGGTGACCGTTTTTCTTTTTGTAACCTTTTCTTCTTTTCTTTTTGAAAACGATTACTTTATCACCTTTTAAATGAGACAAGATCTTAGCTGATACTTTAGCGCCACTCAAATCAGAACCTAATTTGAAGCTACCTTCGTTTTCTGCTAACAACACACTGTCAAATTCAATACTAGCGCCCTCTTCTCCTTGTAATCTGTGTACAAAGATCTGCTGGTCTTTAGCAACTTTAAATTGCTGTCCTGCTATACTTACTATTGCGTACATGGTTTGTTAATTATTGTTTTTTATTAATTTTTCGAGGTGCAAATATAGATAATTGTATTTTAAAATACAATATGTAACGCATCTATTATTTCTCTTGCGCAGCCTCTGCCCTGGCCAGCACTTTTAATATCTCTTTTACCAGGCGCTGGTTGGCGTCAACCAAACGCTGGTTGCCAACAAAATTGGCATCGTAAGTCACTTTCTTTGATTTACGTTGATATTTATATTCGATGATATAACGCGGTGGTTTGGCACCTGTGGTAACGCTATCCCCCGTTTCGTTAACAGGAAAATCCCAAAAACCCAGATCAGCAGCCTTGCGGTGCAAATAAAGCAGGTCAGCATCAGAAAGCTGAAGCTTCTTTTTCACCAGTGAGTCCTTGCGATCCAGGTATTCATATTGAGAAGTGGCCGAATTGTATGTGTTAACCAGTTTATCGCGTTCGCCGTATTGAATGCTAAGCGACTCGAATTCGGCATATTTATAGGGCGCGTTCTTTAGCATCATACCGTAATAATAGATGCAATAAAACAGAAATGGCAAAACAATGCTTAACCCTAAAAATATTCTCTTCCCCTTAGTTAAAACCATGCAGTTTGATTATTGATTTATCAGGTTGCGAATTACGTAATTATTAAGCGATTATTTGTCGACTTTTAGCCATAAATTCATAAAACCGGTACTACTCATTAATCGCTACCTGGTTGCCGTCGGTCAACTCTCCCTCCCATTTACTGACAACTGCTGTTGCCATTGCATTGCCTAAAACGTTGGTTGCAGAGCGGCCCATATCCAATAACGGATCTATTCCTATTAATAAAGCTAAACCCGCTTCGGGGATATTAAACATGGCAATAGTACCGGCTATAACCACTAATGATGCACGGGGCACCCCGGCTATACCTTTACTGGTGAGCATAAGCGTTAGCAACATGGTTAGCTGCTGCGCAAAGGATAAGTGTATACCATACGACTGCGCCAAAAACAACGAAGCGAATGTCATATACATCATGGAACCATCCAGGTTAAACGAGTATCCCAATGGCAAAACGAAGCTTACGATTTTGTTGCTGCAGCCAAAACGCTCCATTTCAATCAATACCCGTGGGTAGGCGGCCTCGCTGGTTGAGGTGCCAAAAGCTATTAGCATGGCATCTTTAATGCTGCCGACTAACTTGAACGCACGGCCTTTCAATACAAAGAATCCTGCGGCAATAATAACCATCCACAACACAAAGAGCGAAAAATAAAATTCGCCTATAAATAAAGCATATGTTGAGAGAATGCCTATGCCCTGCTTGGCTACTATAGCCGCAATGGCGCCAAAAACCGCGAACGGGGCTAAACGCATTACATAGCCGGTTATTTTTAAAATAACATGGGCAATGGCATCAAATGCCACTACGACAATTTCGCCTTTAGGGCCGATTGATGCCGTAGCAACACCAAAGAAGAGGGCAAACACCACAATCTGCAATATCTCATTATTAGACATCGCCTCGAAGATACTTTTTGGGAAAACGTGGCTGATAAAGTCTTTAAGCGAAAGAGCGGTTTTCTGGATATCCGTACCTAAATGACTATCAGGCAGCATCAGGTTCATATTGCTGCCGGGCTGGAACAAGTTAACCAACACCATACCCAACAATAGCGATACTAGTGTAGCACTCAAAAACCAGAGCAGAGTTTTGCCGCCAATACGCCCTACCGCCTTAATATCGCCCACCTTAGCTACGCCAACTACCAGCGTAGTGAATACCAGGGGCGCAACAATCATTTTTATCAGTCGTAAAAATATGTCGCTCAATATGGTGAAGTATTGCACGTCGCTCTCGCGCAGTACATCGTTCTCTTTACGGATCTTAGCCTGGGTTACACGCTCGGCTTTTAGTTCTTTAAAAGCGGTCGCCGAGGTATCGGTTAGTTTTATAAGTTTATTGTCGATAACTTTTATGGCGGTTTCGGCGGCACTAATTTTGTTATTATAGGGCGCAACAACACTTACGTTGTAGATGTAGCCAACCACAACGCCAAAAATAAGCGCAATGAAAATGTAGAGCGTCAGTTTATTTTTTGTCATGTATACAGATTCTTTAAAAACTGGTAACTGTTAAAAGCGTAATATATTTAGCGGAAGCTCTTTAACATTTAAGCGTTAAATATAGGATGCGAAGCTACAACTATTTACTATTTTGCTAAAAATATAAATTTACGCCCATGACTACCGCCGTTTATGGCTTACAGGATATAAAAAAAGAGCTGCAGCACCTATCGGGCCAGCAAATTACGGAGCTGTGCCTGCGTTTGGCACGTCATAAAAAAGAGAATAAAGAACTATTAGCCTACCTGATATTTGAAGCAGATAACAGCCCGGCATTTATTGAAAAAGTAAAGGCCGAAGCCGGCTTTATGTTTAGCCAAATGCCCGTGCGCAGTTATGAAGCTGCGAAATATCTGCGAAAGATATTGCGGCTACTTGGCAAGTATATCAAGTTTATGGCATCAAAAGAAGCTGAGACAGAATTGTTGATAAACTTTTGCACCGGCTACATTCAGTATGCCGACAGGCGCACGTCTTACAAACCTTTACGCACGATATTGGTAAGGCAGGTCGAAAAGACACGTACTGCTATTGGTAAATTACACGAGGATCTGCAATACGATTTTATTACTGATTACAATGCTATGCTAAACGATGCCGGCAAAAATTTAAGCTGGTTTGATAAGGATAGCTATTTGTTGTAACAAAGCAGTTATCTTTGCATCTAAAACCCAAACAACAAAACTTAAACTGTGGCCGATAAGGAAATTGTCTTTAAACAAATTTTTGAAGCTAATTCAAAAAAGATATTTCATTTGTGCTATGGTTATACCGGGGATGATGACGCTGCGAACGACCTTTTACAGGAAACATTTTTAAAAGTATGGCAAAACCTGGATAAGTTTAGAAACCAGGCTATGATATCAACATGGATTTACCGTATAGCGGTTAATACCTGTTTAACTTATCTAAGATCAGAAAAACGCCAGGCCAAGGATGAACTTACCCCAGACATTGCCGAATCGACAATGGAAGAGGTGTCTGACAAAAATGAAAAGGTAGCCCTATTGTATAAATGTATATCCAAATTAGAAGAATCTGAAAGAATTATCATAACTATGGTGCTTGATGAATTACCATACAACGAGATTGCCGATATATCGGGCATATCTGAAGGTAATTTGCGGGTTAAAATTCACCGCATAAAACAGAAGTTGACAGAATTATATAATCAGTATGAAAGACTTTGATCATTTAATGTCGGTTTGGCAAGAGCAGCCAAACAAGGATCAGCTTTCAGTTGATGATGTGCTGAAACAGGTAAATAAAGGTATGAGCAGCATCAGCCAAAAACTACTTTGGGGCGTTGCCATTATGTTTACTTCGTTTATTGGACTGCTAGCAGCAATGCTATTTTTCGTTTTTACATCCTTGTTAACCTACATCGGTATTGTTATATTACTTATCACCCTGTTGTTGTACAGCTTTGTTATGCTGCGGGATTATCGCCTTATCAGCAAGCAAGACATTACCATTAACCCTACCGAATATCTACAAAGCCTTAAAGAATATCAAAAAAGCCGCGCCGAACTGTACGGCTGGTTGTTTTACCTTTATGTTATTTTATTAAGTGCCGGCCTGGTGTTGTATTTGTACGAGGTATTACAAAACTCTACGATCTTATTTAAAGGCATAGTTTATGGTAGTGGGGCCCTCTGGTTTTTGTTTTGCACCTTCTACCTTAAAAATCGTTTTGTCAAAAACGAACAAAGCAAGATCAGTGATATGATTGAGAGATTGGAGCGCCTGCAAAATCAATTCGACTAATAATGCCCTCTGTAATTTTTTTAGATTGTTATATGATGCTCGCCATTTCTTTATATTTTGGGGTGTTGTATAACAAATGAAAAGCACCCCTTACAATCCTATTGTACGCATAACACTTGTACTAAGCATGGCCCTATACCTTGCCGCTTTAACACAAGAGTGTTATTGCACCAGCATGGCTTGTGGCGGGCATTGGAATGGATTATCAATTGTTGCCCTTGGAGCTATAGGGGGCATAATGAGTATTGCCGGGTTAACGTGGTACGCTAACCCACTGTTGTGGGCGGCATGGGCGCTACTGAGCAAGCAACCAAAAAAAGCGGTAATTTTCAGCTCAATAGCATTGGCCATTGCTGCCTCATTTATGCTGTTTAAAGATATCACCGATATCACCCCAGGTCGCAGCGCAGAAATTACCAACTACCTTGTTGGATATTGGCTTTGGCTTAGCAGTATGGCCACCATGGCTGCAGGAAGCTTAATAATATATCTTCGGGAGCGTATATTGAGTCCAAAAGCTAAAGAAGCGTTGATTTTAAAAGTTGATTTCAATAATCGTTGCGGCGGCGGCATTAAGCTACCTACCAAAGGTGCCGTGTACAAAAATGGCAAGAAAAAAGTCAGACTTTATCACGGCTTAAAAGCCATCATTTGGGATGCCGATATTCACGACGCTAAAAATGATAATCTTGCCGTAAAGGCTTTAATACTTTACAGCACGCTCGAAGAAAGTTGGATAGCATCATTTAACTATGACGATTTGAAGCACGAATCTGAGCGTGAAGAGCCGTTATTAAATGACTGATAGTTAATATATTCCCCTCAGCTATAATAGGCTAAAAACAAACATCCGAATAAAAACCTTTTACGTATCTACTCCAAACAACTGCTGTTAGATACAAAATGATCACCTTTTTTTACAAGATCTTTCCTGCTTCACGCATCTTAACGACGTTGCTGATAATTTCTATTGTCGGGCTTAAAACTATGACGGTGGTAGTTAGGGCGGTTGAATTTAAGAAGGAAGTGGTGTCAACTCAAAAAGCGGACCTTAACGAAGATAAGAAAGCAGCATCAGAAGATAGCAAGGAAACGTTCGCCGCGACGCTAGTGCAAGCTTTTGAACATCGGGTTTTATTAATCAGTGCCGTTAACCATCCTTTCAGCTATGCTATAAGCTATTGCATAGCTTGTCATCAACGGATACCTACTCCGCCGCCAGATCTTACTTAACTTTTTACAGTTAATCCATCGCCTTTATACGCATCAATTTACTTATAATCAATTAACAAATCTATTATGAAAACAATTAACACCTATTTATTTAAGCTGGGCATGTTTTGCGCGGCTGGTACCCTAGTAATATCATCGTGTTCAAAAAACAACGACAACCCACTTGGCCCTATAGCGCCTATAGACGAAAGCATAGCAGGACCTAACGTATCGCTATTTGCGTTATCATCCACCAATCAATTATTAAGCTTCAACGCACAAAACCCCGCTGCTACCACTCCTATCGCCATTACGGGCTTAGCTTCGGGCGAGACTATTTTGGCTATTGATTTCCGCCCGGCTACCGGCCAACTATATGGTGTTAGTACCACAAGCTCTATTTATACTATTAATACTACTACCGGTGCCGCGCGTATTGTAGGTACCGGCCCTTTTACACCGGTAATAGGCAGTAATGTTTTAGGCTTTGATTTCAACCCGACGGTTGATCGTATTCGCTTAGTAACGTCAAATGGCCAAAACCTGCGTCTACACCCTGAAACCGGCGCTACAGCCGCAGTAGACGGTGTAATAAACGGCGTAACAAACCCTGGCGTTACATCTGCAGCATACACACAAAATCGTGCTGGTGCAAGCGCAACTATCCTATATGTTATAGACATTAACAACGATAAATTGTACAAGCAAGACCCACCAAACGATGGGAAATTGGTTGAGGTTGGCAGTATTGGCTTCGATATCCAGCAAGCTGCTGATTTTGACATCAGCCCGTCTGGAGTAGCGTTTGCGAGCTTGAAAAAAGCTGGTGTAACCAATTTATATACAATAGACCTTAACACAGGCAAAGCTACCCGAATTAAAAACGATTTTAGCGGTAACATTATTGGTTTAGCTATCCCAACCGAGCCTGTGGCTTACGCTGTTAGCAGCGCTAACGAATTGGTTGTGTTTAACCCCATGACAGGCACGTCGGTTGCTAAAGCGATCAGCGGTGTTGTTGCTGGCGAAACTATCCTTGGCCTGGATTTCCGTCCGGCTACAGGCCAGTTGTATGGTTTAGGTAGCAGCAGCAGAATATATGTGTTTAACACTTCTACCGGCGCGGCTACTGCAGTTGGCGCGGCTCCATTTGCTACCTTACTTACAGGTACCGACTTCGGCTTTGATTTTAACCCTACGGTTGACAGGATTCGGATTGTTAGCAATACCGGCCAAAACCTGCGTGTTGTACCTACCGACGGTACTATAGCCTTTATTGATGGTGCTTTATCACCGGGAACACCGTCTATTACCGCAGCAGCTTATACCAATAGCTTTGCTGGCGCTACAACCACTACTTTATTTGATATTGACACTCAAACCAACAAATTATATAAACAAGACCCACCAAACACAGGCACCCTTGTAGAGGTAGGTTCGCTTGGTGTTACTGCTACTGCAACTAATGGTTTTGACATTGGCGGCACCAGCGGTACCGCTTATGCGCTATTAACTGTAGGTGGCGTAACAAAGGTATATACTATTAACCTTACCACCGGTGCGGCTACTGCAGGCGCAACACTTACCGGCACATTTAAAGCATTTGCTTTAGGTTTAGGATTCTAATTTCCCACCCTATACTACCTTTATAAATAAGGCCCTGATCATTTGAACAGGGCCTTATTTATTTTTCCTGCTCATATGCTATCTGCATAAACCTTAATACCTCTTCATTGATATCCTCTGTGTCAAGTACCCTTAAGTGGTGGTTAAACTGTGACTGCCCGGGCACCGGCCCTATTTTTTGGAAACACATATTATCATGATAAGCCTGCCTGAACGGAAAAACAACATGAATAAAATTCTTGCCTAATTGTGTTACCCAGGCAATGCGTTTGTTGGCATTCGATATCCCAATCATGGTTTTAGTGGGTTCGATGGTGATCTCGCCTATCTTTTCAAACTCATTGATAAAATGGTGAAACAGCATCAATGTATGCGGTGATTTACCGGCGAGGAAATGGGCTATTTGATGATTGTGTTCCATTGAAATAAATAGTAAAGCTATCCTTCTAAATTTTCTAAAGGTAAGTACGAAACCATAACATGCATGCTTCGGGGCCCTCAGCATAACAGGCCTATTTTGGCCGGTTAATTACAATATCGAGATAATTTCATTAGCACCCCAGCGCTCTTCTATCCCCAAGCCAAATAAAGCGAAATCATATTTTACCGGATCTGTCGGATCAAATTCGCGCAGGCGTTGGGTAAGCTCAGTAGCCGTTTGCCAGTCGGTTTGTTTACGGGTAATAAGATTTAGTTTACGCGCCACACGGTCTACGTGCAAATCACAGGGCATAATAAGATCAGCCGGCTTAATCTGGTTCCAGATACCAAAGTCTACCTCCTTATCATCCTTGCGCACCATCCAACGCATAAACATATTCAGGCGCTTACAGGTAGATTTTTGCGCCGGCGACGAAACGTGTTTTTTTGTACGATGCGGAAAATCAGGCATCGAAAAAAAGTATTTTCTGAAATGATTTAGACATCGTTCGGCAGGCTCACCGGCAGATTCTTCGCTATCGCTCAGAATGACAGTTTTATCGGGGATGAACGCGTCCTCTAAAGATTGATGGTTTTCATAGTGATATCTAAAAAAAGCGATAAAATATAGCGTATCAATATCATTAAAGGTTCGATGCTTAAAATGCAAAAGTTTCTTTAAGTCGATGGCCTCATGATTCATGATGAAATCATAGGGCGCGCCATCCATTAAAGCGATGAGTTCTTTGCATTTATTAATAATAGTAACCCGCTGCCCCCAGGCTAAGGTAGCCGCCCAAAACCCCATGATCTCGATATCCTGCTTTTTAGTGAACAAATGCGGGATACCAATAGGATCATTCGCTATAAAGCCAGGCTGGTTGTATTGAGCTACTTTGGCATCGAGGAAAGCGCGAAGGTTTTCAATCATTATATTAGTTGCAATGGCAGTTGCTGTAGTAGTAATGTTAAGTGCTGCTACAAGTGCTCGGGCTACTTAAGCTAACGCTTGTATTAAATCCTCCAGCAAATCATCCACATCCTCCACTCCTACGCTTAAACGCAGCAGGTTATCAACTACGCCAACCGCTTCGCGGGCTTCTTTTGGAATAGAAGCATGTGTCATGGTAACGGGGTGATTGATCAATGATTCTACACCACCTAATGATTCTGCGAGCGAAAAGACTTTAAATGAACTTGCTATTCGGAAAGTCTCTTTTAAATCGGCAGCTTTCAAGGTAATAGATATCATCCCACCAAAATCGCGCATCTGCTTTTTGGCAACTTCGTGGTTTGGATGATCTGTAAAGCCCGGCCAGTAGATCTTGTCAACCTTAGGGTGAGTTTTCAAAAATTCAGCTATAATGCGGCCATTCTCACAATGCGCTTTCATCCGCAGGTGAAGCGTTTTAATGCCGCGTAGCACCAAAAAGCTATCCATAGGCCCCGGTGTAGCACCGCAGGAGTTATAAATGAACCAAAGACGTTTATAGAGGTCCTCGTCGTTTAACATTAAAGCACCCATTACGACATCACTGTGGCCGCCTATGTATTTGGTAACCGAGTGCATTACCACATCGGCACCCAAATCAATCGGGTTTTGTAAATATGGGGACGCAAAAGTATTATCAACAACTGTCAGCAAACCTTTCTCTTTACCAATGTCGGCAACAGCGGCAATATCCACTATCTGCATGGTTGGGTTGGTTGGTGTTTCTAACCAGATGAGTTTGGTATTACCGTTGATATATTCCCGTATATTTTCGGGATTGGAAAGATCAATAAAATGGAATTTGATACCGTAGTTAGCAAATATCTTAGTGAACATACGGTACGAGCCTCCGTACAGATCATTACCGGTGATGACTTCGTCGCCCGGCAAAAGCAGTTTCATTACTGCGTCGGTAGCGCCCATACCGCTCGAAAAAGCCAAACCATACTTAGCATTTTCTAAAGCAGCCAAACAAGCTTCTAACGCTTTACGGGTAGGGTTTGTACCACGCGAATACTCAAATCCCTGGTGATCGCCCGGCGACCTTTGCCAATACGTAGACGTCTGGTATATCGGCGTCATCACCGCGCCGGTTGATGGATCAGGCTCCTGACCCGCGTGTATTGCTTTTGTGGCGAATTTCATAGTGTGCTTTTTAATTTACAGACAAACTAAAAGCGTCATTGCGAGGAACGAAGCAATCTCTACATAGGACATTCGCTATGCAGAATTCTAAAATTGGTCTCTGAACCCGCCGCAAAGATATTGCACTTTGATTAGCATGCATAGAGATTGCTTCGTTCCTCGCAATGACGAGTAGAATAAGGTTATCGATAGCTAATATGCCCTTGCAAACAGTACTCTCTGCGTGCTTGGGTTACCAGTGACAATACACTTGCCCTCTTCTTGCTTATTATCTAAAGGAATACAACGTATTGTCGCTTTAGTTTCGTCTTTTATTCGTTGTTCTGTCTCGGATGTGCCATCCCAATGTGCCGATAGGAATCCAGGTTTTTCGTCTAGCAGACGCTTAAACTCGTCATAAGTGTCAACTTCGGTTGTATTTTCGGTGCGGAAGTTTGCAGCTTTACTATAGATGTTTGTTTGAATTTCTTCTAACAATTTTTCTATATGATCTGCCAATCCTTCCTGGTTAACCGTTTCCTTAGTTTTAGTATCACGACGAGCCAACTCAACTGTTCCGTTTTGCATATCACGGCTACCTATGGCAACGCGTACCGGAACACCTTTTAATTCGTACTCTGCAAACTTAGCGCCCGGGCGATGCGTGTCGCGTTTATCAAACTTAACTGATATATCTTTACCTTTCAACGCTTTAGATAGCTCATTAACATACGCAGTGATGTTTTCCAGCTCTTCGTCATGCTTATAGATGGGCACTACAACAACCTGTATCGGTGCCAATTTTGGAGGTAGTACCAAACCCGCATCGTCAGAGTGTGCCATGATAAGCGCACCTATTAAACGGGTGGAAACGCCCCAAGAGGTAGCCCAAACGTAATCTTGTTTATTTTCTCTAGTAGTAAATTTAACATCAAACGCCTTGGCAAAATTTTGCCCTAAAAAGTGCGAAGTACCTGCTTGCAAGGCTTTACCATCTTGCATTAAAGCTTCAATGCAATAGGTATCTAAAGCACCTGCAAAACGCTCGTTAGCGGTTTTGCGGCCCTGCACAACTGGCAATGCCATAAAGTTTTCGGCAAAATCAGCATATACACCTAGCATTTGCTCGGTTTCTGCTATCGCTTCTTCGGCAGTTGCGTGGGCAGTGTGGCCCTCCTGCCATAAAAACTCGCTGGTGCGTAAAAACAAACGGGTACGCATTTCCCACCGCATTACGTTTGCCCATTGGTTAACCAAAATAGGCAAATCACGATATGATTGTATCCAGCCGCGATAAGTGTTCCAAATAATAGTTTCTGATGTTGGGCGGATGATTAGTTCTTCTTCCAGCTTAGCTTCTTCATCAACTATGATGTTGCCTTCGCCGTCATTTTTAAGGCGATAATGCGTAACCACGGCGCACTCTTTGGCAAAGCCTTCAACATGGCTGGCTTCTTTTGAGAAAAACGACTTGGGTATCAATAACGGGAAGTAGGCGTTACTGTGACCTGTTTCTTTAAACATTTTGTCTAAAACAGCCTGCATTTTCTCCCAGATTGAATAACCGTATGGCTTAATTATCATACAACCCCTAACCGGCGAATACTCGGCCATGTCAGCCTTTATAACCAGATCGTTATACCATTGCGAATAATCTTCATCTTTACTAATAACGCCTTTGCTCATTTTGATTTTATGGAATAGATTTTGACTGTTTATTTACTTAGTTTTGTGGTCAAATTTATAAATTTATATTTATTAGCACGCCAATTAAACCAACGTGCCTGATATTAGTCCAATAATATAATCAAATCAACCTAAAATGAAAAGGAACCTGCTAAAGGGAATTACCATTTTGATCAGTGCGGTAGCATTGAGTTCCTGCTCTGAGCTTAGTAAGCTTGCAAAAACATCATACGCGGGCGACGACGTATATTATACTAAAGCGCAGGCCGGCGATACGTACGATAATTCGTCAATGTATACGCAGGCAAACAATACCAATACCCGTAATGACGATTACTACTATTATGGGGATTATCAAACCCGCATAAACCGTTTCAGCTATTCGTCACCTTTCGCATACGATTACGATTATTACTACGATTACAACCCATATTACGCCAATACTTATAGCTATGGCTTCGGCGGTGTAAACCAAGCCCCTGTATATGACTATGCTTACTCGCCTTACTATGATATGGGGGTTTATTCGGCCTATGATTTTGGTTACGGCAGCTATTGGGGTGTTGGTAACTACGGTTACGGAAACATTTTTTCAAGCTTTATAGGTGGTGGCGGTGTAAGCACCCGCAGCCGGATAAAAACCTACCCTTCAGTTGGTGGTGTTATCGTAGGCAACGCGTCAAACGCTGGCGGGCTTGCGTTTACCCGCGGTGGTACTGGTGGCAGCGCAGCCTCTGCAATACAAAACGGTTTAAGTTTTAGCCGTGGTTCTGTAAGTTCAGTTTATCCTAACAGCCGTCCACTTAGTAGCAACACAGTTTACCCCGGCAGGCCAAACTCTAATACTACCAGTCAGGTAACGCCATCCGGCACCAACCGCAACCCCACTAATAACCAGGCAGTACGCCCTATGACTGAAGCCCCGAGGACTTATACCCCACCCCCAACTGTGGAGCGTGCGGCACCACCAAGCCAAAGTAGCGGTGGCGGTAGCTCATCTGGCAGCAGTAGCAGCAGCGGCGGCGGCGGCAGACCAGTTAGGCCTTAACACATCGCACTATGAAATTAAAATATACACTTTTTTTAATTGCCTTTGTGGCAGTTAGCAACTCAACCTTTGCCCAATTTGCACGGGATGCTATCCGTTTTTCCGGCTTTCAAAACGGCACGACATCTCGCTTAAAGGGCATTGGCAACGCAGGTACAGCTGTTGGAGGCGATTTAAGCTCTATTAGCAGTAACCCCGCCGGTCTTGGTTATTTCACACAATCAGAATTTAGCCTTACCGGCGAGTTTGATAATCACACTAGTGATGCAACCTATCTGGGTAAACAACAAACAGCAACAAAGGGCACCCCTAACTTGAGCCAGTTTGGCGCGGTATTTTATACCCGTTTAAACACGCCACGTGGTCAAAATAAAACCGAAGGCTTTGTTAGTCTGAACTATGGTGTAGCTTATAGCCGCACCAATAATTTTGACGAGCGTGTAAATACCAACGCCTTAAACAATACTAATACTATCAATAATTATTATGCTAACCTGGCTAATAAAGAAGGCGTCGATAATGGCACACTCCAGGATTGGGCTTTTCAGCAACAGTTGATAAGCCGCTATGGCACATCAACCAACAATTCCTTTGCCCCAAATTCATATCCTGGTGTAAATCAAACGGGGTATATCAACAGATCCGGAGGACAAACCGCGTTAGACTTTTCGGCGGGTACAAATTATAACAATAAGCTTTACCTGGGCTTAAATGTGAGCATTGCCAGTTTGCGATTTAAATCGCAAAAAACATTTAACGAAACGGGTAAAGCTACCCTACCGGCTACGGGTGGCGCGGTTGACCGCAGCTTTAATTCGCTCTACAGCCAAATGCAGGAAACTAAAGGTGAAGGTTTTAGTGCCAAGTTAGGTGTAATATACAAAGTAATGGAATATTTACGCTTGGGTGCTACTATTACGTCACCCGCATTTTTAACGCTGGATGACACCTTTGGCGAAACGCTAAATACATCGTACAATGGCGGAGGCATTTTCGAAGACGGTACGGAATATCCAACCACTTATAATCTCCGTACCCCTTATAAAGCGTCGGGCGGTATGTCGGTATTTATTGGTCAATTTGGTTTTATCACCGGCGATGTAGAATATGTTGGTTACAAAAGCACAAACATCAGCAGTAACGAATATTATAACAACGGCTTTGATTTGGATATTATTAAAAAAAACTACTGTTCCGTTGTCAACTTGCGTGGCGGTGCTGAAGCTAAGATTGCTAAGTTTGTATCATTACGGGCGGGTTACAGCCTGCAGCCAAGCCCTTTGCAAGTGGGTGGTTTCGATACCAAAACCTTAACAGGCGGTTTGGGCGTACGTGTTGGTGGCTTGTATGCTGATGCAGCTTACATGCGTGTAACAGGTTCAAGAAATGAGCTTTTTTATGATATTCGCGAAAACTCACCTGTTGCCAATATCAACCAGCGTAACAACAATTTCTTTTTAACCGTTGGCTTTAGATATTAACTGCCATATAAAACGACAAAGGCCACGATATTCTCGTGGCCTTTGTCGTTTTATCAAGATTACCAGATTAGTCCTCGTTAACAAACGAGCGTAACATCCAGGTATTTTTCTCTTTAAATTGCATAAAACGGTTCACCATGTCATTGGTGCCATCGTCGCCTGCTTTGTCGGTAATTTCCAAAAGCTCTCGCTCCATAGCAATCAGTTGGGCCATATCAGCAATTAAAGCTTTCACCATATCGGTATCTTTCAAACCTATGGTATTGATCTCTTTTATTGTTGATATTTTTATGTAATCTTCAAATGTGCTTAATGGAGCTTTACCTAAAGTTAAAATACGTTCGGCCAATTCGTCAATGGTTACCAGCGCCGCTGTATATAGTTCTTCAAACTTAACGTGCAGGGTAAAAAAACTGGTGCCTTTAACATTCCAATGGCAGCCTCTTAATTTTTGATAGTGGATGTGATAATTAGCCAGTAAATCATTTAAATGATCTACAACGGGTTTTACAGCGCCTTCTTTCAGGCTTATTTCTTTAGCATTCATAGTAACAAATGGTTGTGTTGGTTTAACAATGGATGACAGATTATGTTACACAAACTTACCACTAATTTAATTTTAATAGCATCTTTGTAGCCTTTATGACCATGCTATTACCAACTATCAGCAAACAGTTAAACGGCATCATCTGGCGATTGGAAATAGACAGCTTCAGTGATACCATTTTTCTTGAGGTAAGATCATCTGACCGGCAAGTTTCATTCACGTCTATCGGCTTACAAGCCGGGGTAACAAAACTTGATCAGTACATCATGCCTGAACGTTGGCTAGCAGGTATTGAAGCAGTTTACAACGATATTTTGTTGATACACAACTATCAGTCAGAAAATAGCCCTGCGCACAAGGGCCTTACTGCTGTTGGTTCAAATGAGCAGGTAATGTGGAGCAATTATAGTTATGGTTTTGATCATTTGTCCGTAAACGGACCTGTGGTTTTCAATATGCAGCTGCAACCAAAAAAATTATTTGTAGCGGGTATTGCAACAGGCGCTTACTTGCACAAGTTTGAGGAAAGCATTGATACCGAAATAGAAACTCCGCTAGCTTACCCACAGCTTGCAGAGGCTACTGTGTTAAATCTGCCCCTAGCAGTAGACCCTCATTTAGACATTACGCATTACCTTGAGCACAATAAATTTAGAATTGTATCTTTGCACACCGCTACAGCAGGGCGACTAAAACAACACATTTATGTGTTGGATGACGAAGCTGTTGTTTATGAAGATTTATTAAATGAGGATATACAAAAAATGCAACCGGAGTCGTTTATCCTGTATAAAAACTGGCTCATTTATATAAAAAACAAGTCAGAATTAAAGGTTTTACCACTGTAAATTTCTGAATAAGAGTATATTATGAAATTAAACCCACTACTATTCTTAACGTGTCTACTCACCTCTACATCGCTTATTGCCGCTACCCCTTTAGTTGATTCTGTTGGAATTGAGAATAACGAGGGTAAAAAAGTCATTCTTCATAAATTAGATCCTAAGGAAACCTACTTCGCTTTAAGCCGTCGCTACGGCATAAAACCGGCTGATATTCAGAAGTTTAACAATAATAAAGCATTAAAAATCGGCGATATTGTAAAAGTGCCAACCGAGCGCTCTTTTGTAGAGACTACAAAACCAGCCATCGCGCAGCAACCAAAGCCGGTTGTAACACAACCTGCAACCCAACCGGTACAGCAACCTGTGCAACAGCCTACGCAAACTAATCCACAAACCATCACTCAACAATATAAAGTATCCGCCGGCGAAACGCTGTATGCTATTGCTAAACGTTTTAACACTACAGTAGAGGATATCACCAAGTTAAACAAGCTTACCAGTACCGCTCTTTCTCCTGGGCAAATTATTCAGGTAAAAACTAATTCGGCTGATATTCCTGCCCCTGCTCCAATAGCTGTTGCTGATAATACTGCAGTTAAACGCGACTCACCCTATGTAAATGGTTTGGATAGCGCCGAGCGTAAGATTATAAATGCGGGCAAATTTGGCTTGTTTGAAAAGAACGAAAAAGGTGTGGCCACCTGGATAGAGGATACCAGCCTTGACCCCTCTAAAAAATTAGTGCTACACCGTATTGCGCCTATTGGTACTGTGATAAAAATAACTAACCCGATGACTAACCGTACATCATTTGCTAAAGTTGTTGGCCGTTTTACCGAAAATGAAGCAAATAAGGATGTGATATTGATCATGACCAAAAACGTTGCCGAATCAATTGGCGCTATAGACAAACGTATCCACGTAAACATCAGCTACGGCAGTCCAAATGAATAAACCATATATTATTGGTATAGCTGGTGGCAGCGGCTCTGGCAAAACTTTTTTTTTGAAGCGTTTTTTAGACCATTTTTCTTCTGACGAGGTTTGCCTGGTATCGCAGGATGATTATTATTTCCCGGTAGCGCAAAACATGACGCCCGAGGAAAATAAGCATTATGATTTTGATAAGCCTGCTACTATTGACAACACACAGTTTGAAAGCGACATAAACAAGCTGATTGCCGGCGAGACCATCTATAAAAAAGAATACACTTTTAACAATCCTAATATAGAGCCCAAGATGCTGGAGATAAAACCGGCACCGATATTAATTATCGAAGGCTTATTTATATTTCACTTTGAAGCAATAGGCGGGTTATTAGATTTGAAAATATTTTTAGAAGCCGATGAAAGTGTGGCCTTGCAACGCCGCCTTAAACGCGATCTGCTGGAGCGTGGCTATTCGCATGATGATGTGATGTTTAAGTGGTCAAACCACGTTGTGCCGGCTTATAATGAGTTTTTGTTACCCTACAGAGACGGTTGTCATAGGGTTATCATTAACAACACCAATACTGCCGATAATATCCAGGGAATAACGGATGAGATCTCGATTGAGTTAAGAGAGAAATTATTTAGCTAAGATAAACAGCGTGTCCTGTCATAGTTAGCTCCTAAAGCCATTGCGGGTCGGCCCTCGGCCAATTTTCGATGATGCTCTGGGGTACACTTCCACATTTATGTTAAGTGATCTCCATTTCTGGCACCAGGCCCTCGATAATTAATTTACCCGCAGTTGCCCGGATGATTTCTGCAACGGACACACCCGGCGCGCGCTCTAAAAGCTTAAAGCCGCCATTGGGCAAAACGTCGAGCACAGCTAGTTCTGTTACTATCTTTTTAACACAATGCACACCTGTTAGCGGTAAGCTACATTGAGGCAACAGCTTTGATTCACCGGCCTTGTTAACGTGCTGCATAGCTACGATAATGTTTTCGGCAGATGCTACCAGGTCCATAGCGCCGCCCATACCCTTCACCATTTTACCAGGAATTTTCCAGTTGGCAATATCTCCGTTCTCTGAAACCTCCATAGCGCCTAAAATAGTAAGGTTGACTTTTCGCGCCCTAATCATCCCAAAACTCATGGCCGAATCAAATATGGCCGATCCGGGCAACATGGTAATGGTTTGCTTACCCGCATTGATCAGATCGGCATCCTCCTCACCTTCAAACGGGAACGGCCCCATGCCCAGTAACCCGTTTTCTGATTGCAGCACCACGTCCATATGTTCAGGAATGTAATTGGCTACCAGCGTAGGGATACCAATGCCCAGATTAACATAGTAACCGTCTTTTATTTCTTTAGCAATACGTTTTGCTATTCCGATTTTGTCTAACATACATTACTTTTTTGTCATCCTGAGCTATAGTGAAGCATCTGTAACTCGTAAGTCCTAGGCGGAGGCTTGCTCCTGATGCGACAGGTGGTTTATTGGCTTTTTATTCGTACTGTCCGCTGCTCTATCCTTTTCTCATAATTTACACCCTGAAATATCCTATGCACATAAATGCCGGGCGTATGGACATGATCCGGATCGAGTTCACCCGGCTTTACCAGTTCGTCAACTTCAGCAATAGTGATTTTTCCTGCCATGGCCATAACCGGGTTAAAGTTGCGGGCAGTTGCCCTATAAATAAGGTTGCCCATGCTATCGCCTTTCCAGGCTTTTACGATGGCAAAGTCGGCATCAAAGGCTAACTCCATCAGGTAATCTTTCCCGTTGAAATTTCTTACTTCCTTCCCTAAGGCTACCTCTGTGCCCACCCCCGCGGGGGTAAAAATAGCCGGCATCCCATAGCCGGCTGCCATGCAACGTGTTGCAAGTGTGCCCTGAGGTATCAGTTCAACTTCCAGTTCGCCGCTTAATAGTTGGCTTTCAAATTCGGCATTCTCGCCTACGTACGATGCAATCATTTTGTTAACCTGTCGCTGTTTAAGCATTAAGCCTATGCCAAAATCATCAACGCCAGCATTGTTGGATATACAGGTAAGATTTCTGGGGTTCTTTTTAACCAGGGCGGCGATGCAGTTCTCCGGCAATCCGCATAAGCCAAAACCGCCCAGCAGCAGCGTAGCGCCATCCTTAATATCGGCTATGGCTTCGTCGGCATTGCTAAATACTTTATTCATCGACTTAATTGCTTAGGTAAACTTACTAAATGCGGGCGCACAAAAACAATTTTAGCGGGCCACGCATTACTATATTATAACCATTGAAAAACGATTATGTTACACCCAGATGATGATTTACAAGGCACGCCTGATAGCCAGTCTGCTTTAGATAAACCAAATGCGTACCGTGTTGATAACGATGATGAAGCCGAGGGTACGGAACCTGCAGATCAGGCCAATCCTGTAAGGGAAGGCCAGCCTATGGGCGGCCACAGTTTCGGGGAGAATAACACTACGCCCGCCGGCGATGACAAAAATAACCCATCGCAGAACGCAGGCTATCGCAACGAATACTTTAGACGCACCGAGCCCAGCGAAGAGCATACAGAAAGTAACAATTTTAAACCCGGTGAAGATCAGAACTATAACGAAGGGACCACAGATAGCGACGGGTAGGCTGAAAAAAGCCTAGGGATGGGTAAAACTCATCCTTACATATTAACGTCCAATTTGATAAATTGCGGCGTTATATGAAAACTATCATAGCTATATCAGGCAGTCTGCGCCAAGGATCATCCAACCATGCAATCCTTGAATTTCTGAGTTCACAGTTGCCAGCTGATGTTAATTATACCTTTTATAATGGCTTGATTGATATTCCAGCTTTTGATCCGGGATTAGATACCGACACCCCACCTGCCGCTGTGGCATTATTGCGCCAATCACTTATCAAGGCCGACGGCTTCATTATCTGCACACCCGAATACGCTTTCGGCGTGCCCGGCTCATTAAAAAACATGTTGGATTGGCTGGTATCAAGCAGCACTTTGGTTGATAAACCAGTGGCATTGATTACTGCGTCTCTGGGTGGCGAGCATGCACATGCTTCGCTCCTGCTTACGCTGGGCGCTTTATCTGCAAACGTTATTGACGATGCTACTTTACTTATTCAATTTATCCGCGCTAAATTCGGTCCTGATGGTCATATAAAAGATGAGGAAACCCTGAAAAATTTGCAGGGTGTACTGTCTTGCTTTTTAAAAGCGATATGACAATTTGACAATTACCCCCCTTTGGAACGCTCATTGATGTGCAGGGTTGTTACATAAACAATCACTAACATCAATAATAGCATTATGCAAGAAAAAGGAACCATTTCGATTCACACCGAGAACATTTTCCCGATAATCAAGAAATTCCTGTACTCTGATACCGAGATATTTTTGCGCGAGCTGGTATCAAACTCGGTTGACGCAACCCAGAAAATAAAACGCCTTGCTTCTTTAGGCCAATACAACGGCGAGCTTGGCGATTTGCGTGTTGAAGTTGCTTTTGATGAAGCTGCTAAAACCATCACCATATCTGACAATGGTTTGGGTATGACTGCCGACGAGATCAAAAAATACATTAACCAGATAGCATTTAGCGGTGCCACTGAGTTTATGGAGAAGTTTAAAGAAGCTAAAGACGCCAATGAAATCATCGGGCGTTTTGGTTTAGGTTTCTATTCGGCGTTTATGGTTGCCGATAAGGTAGAGATTGAAACATTATCTTACCAGGAGGGCGCCCAGCCAGCACATTGGACGTGTGACGGCAGTACAGAGTTCGAGATCAGCGAAGGCAGCCTGGCTGAGCGTGGTACCGAAATAACCCTGCATATTAACAAGGACTCTGAAGAGTTTTTGAGCAAAAGCCGTTTACAAGAAATCCTTGATAAATATTGCCGTTTCTTACCCGTACCAATTAAGTTTGGTACTACTACCGAATCCGTTGAAGACGGCGTTGACGAAGAAGGAAAGCCTAAATACAATAGCATCGAAGTTGATAATATTATCAACGAAACGAACCCAATCTGGACTAAGGCGCCATCTGAACTTAAAGATGAGGATTACCTTGACTTTTACAAACAACTTTACCCGTTTAGCGAAGATCCATTATTTTGGATCCATCTAAATGTTGACTATCCATTTAACTTAACCGGTGTATTATATTTCCCTAAGCTGAAAAAGGACTTTGAGGTACAACGAAACAAGATCAAGTTATTCTCAAGACAGGTATTTATTACTGACGAGGTGAAGGACATTGTACCTGAGTTCTTAATGCTGCTACATGGTGTTATTGATTCACCGGATATCCCGCTTAACGTGTCGCGCAGCTTTTTACAGGCTGATAGCAATGTTAAAAAGATAAACAGCTATATCACCAAAAAAGTGGCTGATAAACTGGCAGAACTATTTAAAAACGACCGCGAAGGTTACGAACAAAAATGGGGCGACATTGGCCTGTTCGTAAAATACGGTATGGTGAGCGAGGACAAGTTTTATGATAAAGCAAAAGACTTTGTATTATTAACCAACACTGACAAGAAAAACTTTACGTTAGATGAGTACAAAACCAAAGTTGAACCACTACAAACCGACAAGGACGGTCAACTGACTTATATTTACACTAACGATCCATCAAAACAAGACGCATTTATCCAGTCTGCTAACCGTAAAGGTTATGATGTATTGTTGATGGACTCGCCTATTGATACGCATTTTGTAACCCACATCGAAAACAAGCTGGAGAAAACTTCGCTAAAGCGTGTTGATGCTGATGTTGCCGATAAGCTGATTAAAAAAGAAGACGCGCCGGAGCATGTATTAACCGAAGAGCAGGCGACAAAAGTTAAGGCCATATTTGATAAAGCCATTAACAAGCCGGCTTACAAGGTTGAACTGGAAAGCCTTAGCCCTGATGAGCTGCCTGTTACTGTCACCATGGACGAGTTTATGCGCCGTATGAAAGATATGGCAGCCATGGGTGGCGGAATGGGCTTTTACGGCAGCATGCCTGATAACTACAAAGTAGTAATTAACGGCAACCATAAGCTAGTAAGCCGAATTTTGCAAGATGACAACGAAGAAGTGCAGGCCCAGCTTGCTAAACAAGCCTTTGATCTGGCTTTACTGTCACAAGGTTTATTAACCGGTGCAGAGTTGACTGAGTTTGTCAACCGCAGCGTAAATCTGATCTAATAAGTCAGTTTTTATAGGGTAAAAGCCACATACTGACTTATCAGTATGTGGCTTTTTTAGTTTGCATAAAATTCTTATTTAACTTTATGGAAACAAATAAACTTATCCATCTTAAACCTGTTAAACCTTTTAAAGTCTAAATGTTATGAAAAATTTAAAGTTATTCTGCATTGCTGCCATTAGCGCGTTAAGCTTAAACTTGGGCTATGCCCAGGCGGCCAAAATTGATAAGAAAGCTACCAAAGCGGCTGAAGTTAAGCGCATCATTACCTCAAATAATTATGTTTTTAAGGCCAATTACGCTATACCAATGAGCATGGCTGCAGGTCCCTTAAACTCGGCTAATTATGATGTTACTGTAAATAATGGCCAACTAGAGGTTTATCTTCCGTATTTCGGACGCGCTTTTGCCGCCCCCAGAAATTTGGGTACTGATGGTGGCATTAAACTAAATACTAAAGATTACGATTACACTTCGGTTGTCAACAAAAAAGGCGGTTGGGATATTAGTATTAAACCTAAAAGGACAGAACTGAACACCAACAGCGATGTTCAACAAATGAAACTTAACGTGGGCAAGGATGGTTACGCCACCATGTACATAACCTCTTTACACAGACAACCAATTACCTTCAACGGGTATGTGGAAGAAGTAAAAAAATAAGCTTCGTAAAAGCCATATATGAAAAAAGCCGGCGTTAACGCGCCGGCTTTTTTCATATATGATTGTAAGCAATTAATTAGCTTTCATCCCCTCATTAATAGATGCCATCACTTCCGTCACTAACTCATTCAGGCTCTCTAAAGCTTTTTTTGAACGTTTTTTATTAAATGGTGCCGGATTAAAGCCCGACTCACCTTTAAACTTTACGCCAAGTACGCGGTCCATCAGGTCCTCGGCAGTAAAGTAAATACGTGGCTGAGTGGGGTCTTCCATATAGCCCATTATTATGTTGGACAGTTTCACACTATAGCTGCCGATTGCAGCTGTGATCTCCATTTTTATTCCGGCGCGATTAGCTACTTCAAGTCCAAGCGGACCTTTAAACGCGAGCTTTTCCCAACCGCGAGCCACGAGCCTTCCGTTTGCGGCATCCTGTGTATTAACACTATCTAATCCATTATAGCGCTTGTCAAACCAAGCTGTAGCATTGGCAAATAATGCGGCCGCAGATTTGCCCGGAGTATTGAAGTTTTGTTTGTAGATGACCATACCGTTGACCTGGGGAATATTTAAACCCACGGTATCTTTGTTTTGTGCAAATGTGAGGCTGCTAAGCATCACTAAAGTCAATATCATTAATTTTCTCATTCTTAATTAGGTTATTATTAAGCTATAACGACAGAAATGGCGAATATTATACGTTGCCCCAACCATGTGCTAAAACATCAGCCAAGTGCATGGTTTTTATGGGTACGTTATTTTTGTCGATATAACTTTGCAGGTGCAAAAGGCACGATGCATCTGTAGAAATAATGTACTCTGCCCCGACTGATACTGCATTATCAACCTTTTGCTGCGCCATCGCGCTTGATATCGCATCAAATTTAACAGAAAATGTACCGCCAAAACCACAGCAGGTATCGCCTGCCGGCATATCAACCAGCTCAAGGCCTAATACTTTAGATAAGAGCTGGCGTGGCTCCTCTTTAATGTGGCATTCGCGCAGGGCCGAGCAACTGTCATGGTAAACCGCGCGGCCATCTAACTCGGCACCAAAATAATCAAATTGAAGAACGTTTACCAGGAAATCAGACAGCTCATAGATATTGCCTTGTACTGTGCGGCATTTATTATGTATCGCTGTGTTAGTAAACAAATCATTATAGTAATTTTTAACCATCCCGGTGCACGATGCTGATGGGGTGATAATGATCGTATCGTCAGAAAAGCCGTTAATAAATTTACGACCCACAATTTTGGCTTCGTCCCAAAAACCAGCATTGAAGGCAGGCTGACCGCAACAGGTCTGCTCGGGATTATATTCGACTACGCAGCCAGCTTTCTCCAGCACTTTAACGGTGTTAAAAGCAGTCTCTGGGAAAAGCTGGTCTACAAAGCAGGGCACAAACAGTTCGGTCTTCATTGGCGCAAATGTCACAAATTTTTTAGATAATGAGCAACCGAATTTATCCTGTGCGCTCGGCCCGACGCAGATTGATCAGCAGTAATAGACCGACAATGAAAAAAACACCCAGCGCCAAAATGGAGTTGCGCATGCTGCCGGTTATATCCTCAATAACTGCAAAGCTAAACATACCTGCAACAATGGCTAACTTTTCGGTAACGTCGTAAAAACTAAAAAAGGATGCAGTATCAGTAACCTGCTCCGGCAAAAATTTTGAATAAGTTGATCGCGATAATGATTGGACCCCTCCCATTACTAATCCCACAACTGCGGCCAAAGCATAAAACTGAGTAGCGTTAGTTACAAAATATGCTACAAAACACACAGCTATCCATATTATAACAACAAGCGTTAGCACGCTGACATTACCGTATTTGGCTGATAATTTTGACATCAGATTAGCGCCGGCGATTGCCACCAATTGTATAATAAGGATGATGATAATCAAATTTTCGGTAGGCAAATGCAATACTTTTGCGCCAAACCCTGCAGCGGCAAGCATTATAGTTTGCACGCCCATGCTGTAAAAAAAGAAGGCCGGCAAAAAACGCTTTAACAATGGCATACCTTTTACCTGCTGCCATACTTTACCCAGCTCTATAAACCCACCACGCACTACGCTAACGCTTTGGTTTGATGCTTTAGCATTACCTGGGGGCAAACGGTTAAAAGGTATTTGCGCGAAACCTATCCACCACAACCCCACTAATAAAAACGATAGCCTTGCCGGGAAACTGGCATCGGTAATACCAAACGTAGCCGGCGATAACACAAACACAAAGCAAATTACCTGCAAAATAACACTGCCTATGTAGCCATAGCTAAAGCCCTTGGCGCTTACCGCGTCCTGCTTATCAACCGTGGCTATTTCTGGCAGGTAGGAGTTATAAAAAACAAAGCCACCACTATAACCAATAGCAGCTAACGCGAAACAGATAATACCAAACTCCAGCGTTGCTAACCTGAAGAAAAACAGTGATAGGCAAGCCAACGAACCCAGCCAGGTAAAAAACTGCATAAATCTTTTTTTGCTGCCGCGATTATCAGCGATGGATGTCAACACCGGCAACATCAATACAATGGCCAAGTAGGCCGCTGCCAGCGCATAGTTTGACAGCGCCGTGTTCACAAAACTATGTCCAAAAAAAGTAACTCTGTCGCCATTAGCGGCATTCGCTGTTATGGCCACATAATAAGCCGGAAATATGGTTGAAGTTATAACCAGGTTATAGGCCGAGTTGGCCCAATCAAACATGGCCCAGGCACGGATGGTTTTTTTATTGTTTTTTTCCAAGCTATTATAATTTATTATTCTGCGATTGGTGCGGTGGGTAAATTCTTCATTTTCTTCTCGGCAAACATCAATGATATCATTAAGATCAAACCTATCAGGAAAAACGCATCTAACGCTAAAGCCGAGTCGCGCATTTCATGGGTCAGGGCTTCCACGAACCCGAAACAAAAAAGGCCTACTACGATAGATGATTTCTCTGTAACATCATAAAAACTAAAAAATGACGCAGTGTCTGTGATATTTGGCGGCAAATATTTAGAGTAGGTTGAGCGGGATATAGACTGCACCCCGCCCATCCCCGCGCCCACTATTACTGCCGCTACAATAAACTGCGGTACGCTGGCAATAAAGTATAGCGATAAACAAAGCAGTGTCCATAACGCTACTAAACCCACCAGGGTTTTAACGTTACCATATTTGGTTGATAAAATGGATGTAAGCCAGGCACCAATAACCCCTACCACTTGTACTATTAGTATAATGGTGATGAGCATTTCTTCGGACATTAATAACTCTTTAGCCGCAAAATTGGCCGCTACCAGCATAATGGTTTGCACCCCTACCGAGTAAAAAAAGAATGAAGACAAAAAGCGTTTCAACAAAGGCATAGTGCGCACCTTTTTGAAAACGCGCGCAAGCTCTTTAAACCCGCCCGTAAGTACATTGTATTTGTGCGACCCCGGATTTGGCTCGCCTTTTGGCAACAGCCTGAATGGAATGATTGAAAAACCCAGCCACCAAACAAATACCATCAAAAATGATATGCGTGCAGGCAGGTCATCGCTGGTGATGCCAAATGTTTTTGGCGATAGCACCACCACAAAGCAAAGAACCTGCATAATTAGGCTACCTACGTAGCCGTATATAAAGCCTTTAGCGCTTACGCTGTCTTGTTGATCAACCGTGGCTATCTGTGGCAAATAAGAGTTGTAAAATACGAAGCCTCCGCAATAACCAATACAGGCCAACCCAAAGCAGATCATTGGAAGCTCCAAACCGCTATCCGGCTTAAAAAAGAACAGGCCTGCGCAGGCCAATGCCCCCAGCCAGGTAAAAAATTGCAGGTATAGTCGCTTGTTGCCTTTATAATCAGCAATAGATGTAAGGATGGGCAGCAAAACCACCACAATAAGATATGACAGACCTAGAATATAGTTAGACAGCACCGTATTAACGTACCTGTGCCCGAAGAAAGAAACTGTATCACCAGTTGCTTTATTAGCCGTAACAGCCACGTAATATGCAGGGAAAATAGTAGAAGTGATGACCATATTATACGACTGGTTAGCCCAATCGAACATGCACCATGCCCAGATAGTTTTCTTGTTGTTTTTTTCTGTCATGCCGTGCTAAATTAGCTTTTTTCCGGCAAAGCAAATGCAGACATATTATTATTAGCAAAATGTAATACAACAATAAACCGGGCCAATAAAGACCGGCCTTAACGTTTTGAGGAAAGTTTCGATATTACACGTGTTTGCTAATGCTTCTATCTACAGAAAATACACCGCCACCCGTAATAGCCAGAGATATCATTCCCGCCAGGTAGATCAAAAAGTATTCAATACCCTCGCCCTTTTGTGCGCCGCCCCAGTTCATAAAAAAACCGAACTGAATATGCGAGGTTATAACAATACCTATTAGCACCCCCGCAATGGCTACGCTTGCTACACGGGTAAATATGCCTGCAAGTAACGCTATGGCGCCAACAAACTCTATTATAATCACTAAAAAGCCAATGATCCATGGTAGGTGCATTGTAGTAGTAAAAAAGCTGATTGTCCCGCTAAAACCATAACCACCAAACCAGCCAAATACTTTTTGCGCGCCATGCACAGACATTACCAAACCTAAACCTATGCGTAATATTAGAGGCGAATAACCGTCGTCGGTTTTTAAAATAAATTGTGTCATTGTCTTAATTTTTGATTGTTCTAATGACGCAAATGTCTGTACAGGCAAGGGGCTGCACAATCACTTATGGTAAGTAATTACGTTAACCTAGGTTAACTATTTTGGCAGCACAGCCAGTTTACGCAGGCGGCTCAGGCTTTGTGGAGTGATGCCTAAATAAGATGCGATTTGATGGTTAGGCAGGCGCTGTTGTATTTTAGGATAGCGCGAAATAAATTCTTGATACCGCTCTACGGCTGGTTTACACAAACTTAAGGCAACCCTGATATTATAAGCCACAATAGAATTACTATAAAGTATCCTGAAGTAAATATTCATTTTGGGCACTGTGACAAAAAGCCGCTCCAGATTGGCCTGCGATATTTGCAATACATCTGTTTCCTCAAGGCAATCAACAAAATAACTCGTGGGGGCGCTATTGAAAAAGCTAGCCATATCGCCGGTCCACCAATCTTCGGCGCCAAAAGCGATGATATGTTCGCGCCCGTCCTCATCAACAAGGTAAGTGCGGGTTAGGCCTTTTACAATAAAAGTTTCGTATTTAGCAACGTCACCCTGTTGCAGTATAAACTGTCGTTTACGCAGCTTTTTAGGCTGATAAACGGAAGCAACAAAAGCCTGCTCATCACGAGTGAGCTCAACGCCCTTTTGAGCGATGTTAGTAAGCAAGGCGTCGATCATGAGGTGAATTTTAGAAAAAGATAGCTAATTAAGTTTAGTGCGACACCGCTTTTAGCCCTATGATAGAGCCAATAAGTGTGGTTAAAAATAACAACCTCATAAAAGTTGCCGGCTCTTTAAACACCAGTATCCCCATTAAAACGCTACCAACCGCGCCAATGCCTGTCCATACCGCGTAGGCCGTTCCTATGGGCAGTGTTTGCGTAGCCTTCATCAAAAAGCCCATACTCAAGCATAGGGTGACAAAGAAACCGGTGTACCAAACATACATTTCATTACCCGACGTAAGTTTTGCCTTTCCAAGGCAAAAGGTAAACGCAACTTCACAAAAGCCACCAAGAACCAATAATAACCAATTCATAATATTTAAGTTAAGGGTAACGCTACCTTATCTGTTCTAAGATCAAGTTACAGCATTAGCGACAAAGATCCAGTAAATTTCAAATAATTAAAGACATAAAAAAAACGGGAACAGTACTTAATACTATTCCCGTTGTGCGGAAGAAGGGACTCGAACCCCCACGCCGTGAAGCGCCAGATCCTAAGTCTGGTGCGGCTACCAATTACGCCACTTCCGCAGTTAGGATTTTTAGAGCTGCAAAGATAGATTAAATAAACACATTATAAAATTGAATTTAGTTTTTTTTGCTAAACCCTTACTAATTAGCCCTTAAATTTGCTTTTATTGCGTATAGATTTGGTAAATACCGTCAAGCTTGCGGTTTTTGCCTACCAAAACATTGGTGATTTTCTTTTCCATCATCAATACTTCAACCTGGCTAACAAACTCGTCGCCATCAATCATGATCGGGTTGGCGGTCATCATCCCGGCAACGGATAATTGGGCAATATCCTTATTGCGCAATAACGCGCGGCGCAAGTCGCCATCAGTGATAATACCTTCAACATGGTCTTTATTTCCTACAACCACCATACCCAACTTACCTTCAGACATTACTAATAAAACATCTGTAAAAGAAGCAGCTAATGGCACGAAAGGCAGAGTTTCTGTGCGCATCCGGTCCTTAATACGTGTCAAAAGCTTTCGGCCAAGACTGCCCCCCGGATGAAAGCGGGCAAAATCTTCTTCCTGAAAATTGCGCGAATCCATCAGCGCGACGGCCAACGCATCGCCCATTACCAAAGCCGCTGTAGTTGACGATGTTGGCGCTAGGGCCAGCGGACAAGCTTCACGGGTTATTTTAATATTTAAATGATGATCGCTGTTTTTCGCAATAGTAGATATTGGATTACCTGTTATGCTGATAATCAGGCTTTTATTCCAATTTAAAAATGGCACTACACGTAAAACTTCGTCGGTTTCGCCCGAATAAGAGATTAGGATTACAGCATCATTAGCCCCTATCAAACCAAGGTCGCCATGAAAGGCATCACCAGGGTGTAAAAACAGGCTCGGGGTGCCTGTGCTTGACAACGTAGCTGCTATTTTTTTACCTATAAGGCCAGATTTGCCTACCCCAATAATGATAACCTTACCCTTGCAAGCTAGTATAGCCTCAACCACCGTGGTAAACGAATCATCGATAAGACTTGCTACATGTTGCAACGATTCTATCTCTACTTCAAATACCCTTTTTGCAATATCTTTCATTTAGTAGCTGTTGCGTTATATTCAATTATTTATGCCTTTTGTTAGGTGATCTACTTTTCGGAAGTGATCCAAAATGTTAAAAGTGATCCAAATGCATAAACTTGCTTTTGTTTTATATTGACGTTCAATGGTTTACCAAACAGAGTGATCCACGTAATACACACACGCGGTGGGTCACTTGACTTAATTTATTAAAGATCTGATTACGCCTTCCAATTCATGCAATTTCACCATGTTAGGGCCGTCGCTTAGCGCGTTGTCCGGATCTGGGTGTGCTTCCATAAAGTACCCATCTGCACCAAAAGCTTTAGCAGCAAGCGCCATCATAGGTACAAAAGTGCGGTCGCCACCAGTTTTGCCCCCGGCACCGCCCGGGCGTTGTACCGAGTGCGTGCAATCCATACAAACCGGGTAGCCAAAGGCTTTCATGTCGTATATGTTCCTAAAATCTACGGCCAGGTTATTATAACCGTACATGTTACCGCGCTCTGTCAGTATAACCTGGTTATTGCCCGCTTCAACAACCTTTTGGGCGGGGTAAAACATATCTTGCCCGGAAAGGAATTGCGCCTTCTTAACATTTACAATCTTTCCGGTAACAGCTGCAGCGACAAGTAAATCTGTCTGGCGGCATAAAAACGCGGGGATCTGTAAGATATCAACAACCTGCGCAGCAATTGCAGCCTGGTAAGGCTCATGGATATCAGTAGTAACCGGCAGATTAAACTTATCTTTAATATTCTGCAGCATCTCCATACCCTTCTCAATGCCCGGCCCGCGGTACGAGTGTATCGAGGTACGGTTAGCTTTATCAAAAGACGACTTAAATATCACCTGAATTTGAGGGTATTTAGCTCCTATTTCGGCTACTTTATCAGCAACGGTGTAAAGTAGTTCCTGGTTCTCCATTACGCATGGGCCCAAGATAAAAAACGGCTTCTGCCGCATTTGTTCAAACAATGCCATGGTGCAAAGATGATAATTTTTATTGTTTGTTTAATTTTAGCGATGAAACCTGTTTTAACGTGTTTAAAAACAGATTTGACATAATTTATGCATGCTGCAAAAACAAGCATACAACCATAACCGCTTTTTTATATTTTTGCATGGGTTTGAAAAAGCTTTAGCTCATGCCCTATCACCAATAAATGGATATATCAGTAGTAATACCTTTATATAACGAAGTTGAATCATTACCCGAGCTTACCTCATGGATAGCTAAGGTAATGCAGGAAAATAATTTCCTATATGAAATTCTGTTAATTGACGACGGCAGTACCGATGGCTCCTGGGAAAAGATCATGGAACTAAGGTTAACCAATCCATTTATCAGGGGCATAAAATTCAGACGTAATTATGGCAAATCTGCCGCTTTGAACACTGGCTTTGAGGCTGCCCAGGGCAAAGTGATAATCACCATGGATGCCGACCTGCAAGACAGCCCCGACGAGATACCAGAATTGTACAGGATGATCGTCGAGGATGATCGCGACCTTGTAAGCGGCTGGAAAAAGAAACGACATGACCCTTTGAGCAAAACGCTGCCCACTAAATTATACAATGGCGTTACCGGCTATATATCTGGCGTAAAGCTAAACGATATGAACTGTGGGCTGAAAGCGTACAAGCAAAAAGTAGTAAAAAATATAGAAGTTTATGGTGAAATGCACCGCTATATACCGGTAATTGCAGCTTGGGCCGGATTTAGAAAAATTGGCGAAAAAGTTGTGCAGCATCAGCCGCGTAAGTTTGGTGTAACGAAATTTGGCGGCATACAACGTTTTATTCGCGGTCCGCTTGATTTGATCTCCATCATGTTTGTATCAAAATTTGGCAAACGGCCTATGCATCTTTTTGGCGGCATGGGGGTATTAAGCTTTTTGGCCGGTACCGTATGTGCGTTTTGGATAATAGGCGAAAAGTTATACGCAATTGCTCACAATGAGCACTATCGTGATGTTACAGCAAACCCCCTGTTTTATTTTGCTTTAACTGCTATCATAATAGGTTCGCAAATGTTTTTAACAGGGTTTGTTGCCGAGATGGTTTCTCGCAGCGCCCCCGAACGTAATCATTACCAGATAGAAGACAGGTTTTAATATTTTGGAGATGTGAGATTTGATAAGGGGACATGTGAACAGTCGTTATTATGTTCTAGACCCTAAATTGAAACCTCTCTATCTAAAAATAAATCTCAATATTCAAATCCCATTACCCAAATCTAATAAATGCTTTTCTCTGTCATCATACCTTTATACAATCGTCCTCAGGAAATAGAAGAACTGCTTGAAACATTGACTCTGCAGACCTATAAAAACTTTGAGGTGCTGATAATTGAAGATGGATCAAAAGATGATGCTGCTGATATCGTCCAAAGTTTTTCAGATCAGCTTGATATTAAATACTTTGTTAAAGCGAACGCCGGCCAGGGTTTTGCCCGTAATTCCGCGTTTGAGCGTGCCACTGGCGATTACTTTATCATATTTGATTCTGATTGCCTGATTCCTGAGGATTACCTACAGATTGTCAACGACTCTTTAAACCAAAATTGGTTAGATGCCTATGGTGGCCCTGACGCTGCTCACCCGTCGTTCACCCCTACTCAAAAGGCGATCAGCTACGCCATGACGTCGCCGTTTACAACGGGTGGTATTCGTGGTAATAAAAAAAGTATTGGCCAATTCCATCCGCGTAGCTTTAACATGGGTTTGTCGCGTAAAGTGTGGGAGAAAGTAGGTGGTTTCCTCATTACCCGTTCCGGCGAAGATATAGAATACAGCATCCGCATCCATGCAGCAGGCTTCAAAATCGGCTTAGTACCTTTGGCTAAAGTATATCATAAACGCCGTACTAACTTTTTACAGTTTTATAAGCAGCTGCACTTTTTTGGCAGGGCGCGCATCAACGTTTATAAGTTTTTCCCGAGTGAGCTGAAACTGGTTCATTTTTTTCCGGCGTTGTTTACGTTGGGGGTAATATTTACCTTAATATCCAACATATTATATTGGCCGATAGCGTTGTTATGTAATATAATTGCGTTGCTACTCATTTTGTTGATATTTTTTCATGCACTTATTAAAAACAAGTCAGTAAAAATTGCATTTTTGAGCGTATTGGCTTCCTTTATCCAACTGACGGCTTACGGCCTTGGTTTTATGCAGGATATTTGGAGAAGGCTGATCTTAAAAAAGTGGTAAGTTAAAATATGTATCATCCATTTTCGGTAGCAGAAACAACAAAAACTGCCTGGAGTATCTTCAAGAAAAACTTTGTTACCATTATTGTTTATTCAATAGCGGCCTCGCTGTTGCTGTTAATATTGGGCGGCATTTTTGGATTTGTTTTTTCGCCCGAAGATTTTACCGGTAAAATGGTGGTATCACTCTTCATGGTTTTTGTACAGGCGTACACTACTTTGGGTTTATATAAACTTATATTCACACTGATTGACAGTGAGTATTACGAGTTTGAATTCTCGCAGATACTGCCGGCGTTTAAAAGCATCATGAGTTATTTAGGGGTGATCTTCTTCATCGCCTTTGTAATTACTACCTTTTCTATACTTACTTCGAAGCTTGACGACTATCCAAACCTACAGCAACTCGTACAGGAAATTGCCGTAATAATAGCGCTATATTTTGCTTTAAGAGTGATGTTTTTCATAACGTATATCGTTGATGATCAGTCAGGTGGGTTCGAATCTATAAAGCAAAGCTTTGAGTTAACCCGTGGATATTTCTTTAAAGTTTTTACCATGCTATGCATCATCCTTTTATTAATAGCCTTACCCGCTTGGGTCTCGCAATATGACGGTTTCGGTTTCGCATCTATTGCTATAATATTTACCTACCCTTTCGTTAATATCATATTGGCGGTTACCTACAGAAAACTGATATATAGCCATCAGGACATTGATGACGATATTGCCGAAACCAATTAAGTAAATGGGGTTAAAAGCAATATTGAGTAAGATATTTGCAGCGTTTGTTAACCGCGATGTCAATAAAATACGGAAGAACGCTGTAAAATTACAGCAAAAAACATTTCGAGTTTTATTGGCACAAGCCAAAAACACATCCTTTGGTACTGACCACAAGTTTGCAGATATTAAGACCTACGAAGATTTCAAAAAGCAAGTCCCTATCCGCGACTACGAACAGCTTAGTCCCTACATCAAACGTGTCGTGGAGGGCGAAGCCGATGTAATGTGGCCGGGCAAACCTACCTACCTTACTAAAACATCAGGCACTACATCTGGCGTAAAATATATCCCTATCAGTAAAGAGAGCATGCCCGAGCATATTAAAGCGGCGCGCAATGCATTACTTAACTATATCCATGAAACAGGCAAAGCCGACTTTGTAGATGGTAAGATGATCTTCCTGCAAGGTAGCCCTATCCTGTCAGAAAAGGGCGGAATTCAAACCGGCAGACTATCGGGGATCGTAGCACACCATGTACCCGCTTATCTGCAAAAAAACAGGATGCCCAGCTATGAGGTTAATTGTATTGAAGATTGGGAAGAAAAGGTCGACGCCATAGTTAAAGAAACCAGGAATGAGGATATGCGACTGATATCAGGCATACCACCCTGGTGCCAGATGTATTTCGATAGGTTATCGGCAGTATCTGGTGGCAAAAAGATTAAAGACATCTTCCCTAACTTCAAACTTTACGTTTATGGCGGGGTTAATTTTGAGCCATACCGGTCGCGCATGGAGGAAAGTATTGGCTTTGGTATTGACACGATAGAAACCTACCCTGCTTCTGAAGGATTTATCGCTTTCCAGGACTCGCAGCAAGAGAAAGGCTTGTTATTGCTGGCCGATTCGGGCATGTTTTATGAGTTCGTCCCTACGGATGAATATTTTAATGAAACCCCTACCCGCCTAAGCCTGGCCGAAGTAGAGCTGGATAAAAACTACGCGCTTATTATGAACACCAACGCCGGTTTATGGGGATACAGCATTGGCGATACGGTGAAATTTGTATCAAAAAATCCTTATAAAATTGTAGTAAGCGGCCGCATAAAACATTACATATCAGCTTTTGGAGAGCATGTTATTGGCGAGGAGGTTGAGCACGCCCTAATGACCGTTGCTAAACAGGAAGGTATTGATATTGTTGAATTTACCGTGGCCCCGCAAGTAACTGCCGAGGGTGAACAACTGCCTTATCATGAATGGTTTATTGAGTTTGGGGTTGCACCTCGTGATATAACAGCATTTGCGCTTAAGGTAGATAAAGCCCTTCAAGCCAAAAATATTTACTATTTTGACCTGATCGATGGTAACATTTTGCAACCTTTGATCATACGTAACCTTAAAAAAGACACGTTTATTAACTACATGCGTTCGCAAGGGAAACTTGGCGGACAAAATAAAGTACCCCGACTGGCTAACGACAGAAAGATAGCCGACGGGTTAAAGGAATATATCCATTAAGAATTGAGTACCCAGATTAAAAACATAGCCATTCTTGGCGCTACCGGCAGTATAGGCACACAGGCTTTAGAAGTGATTGGCGAAAACCCATCGCTGTTTAAAGCGTATGCAATTACTGCTAACAATAACGCTCATTTGCTTATACAACAAGCGCTGCAGTTTAAACCTGTTTATGCAGTTATTTGCGATGAGAACAAACATGTCGAGGTTAAACAAGCACTTGCTCACACAGGAATTAAAGTATTGGCGGGCATACAAGCTATCAACGAAGTGGTTACCGGCAGCGAGATAGATGTCGTATTGACGGCCATGGTTGGCTTTGCAGGATTAGAGCCTACAATTGCCGCCATTAAGGCTGGTAAAACTATCGCTTTAGCAAATAAGGAAACACTGGTTGTAGCAGGCGAGTTAATAACTGCCCTTGCCAAACAACATAATGTCCAAATATTACCGGTAGATTCTGAGCATTCGGCTATTTACCAGTGCCTGGTTGGCGAGGAAAATAATAAAATTGAAAAGATCATCCTTACGGCGTCTGGCGGCCCATTCAGAGGTAAAACAACCGAGTTTTTAGCCAACGTAACCCGCGAGCACGCGCTTAAGCACCCTAATTGGGTGATGGGTGCCAAAATCACTATTGATTCGGCTACGCTGATGAATAAGGGCCTTGAGGTGATAGAAGCTAAGTGGTTGTTTGATCTGGAGGCTGATCAGATAGATGTTATCGTGCATCCGCAATCCATAATACATAGTTTGGTACAGTTTGAGGATGGATCGCTAAAAGCCCAAATGGGTTTACCAGACATGAAATTGCCCATACAATATGCTTTAGCCTATCCCAACAGGCTAAAAAACAGTTTTAAGCGTTTTAGCTTCGCTGATTATGCTAACTTATCGTTTGAAAAACCCGATGTGGAGACATTTCGTAATTTGGGTTTCGCGTACGAGGCGTTAAAAAGAGGGGGAAACATGCCATGCATTGTTAACGCCGCTAACGAGGTTGCGGTAGCCAGCTTTTTAAGCGACAGCGTAACATTTTTGGCAATGAGTGATCTTATTGAAAGCTGTATGCATCATATGAGCTATCAAGGCACACCAACGCTCGACGATTATTTGAATACTGACAGAGAAACACGCATATTTGCGCACAATTTAATAAAACAAATGCCTGCAAAGGCTTACAACTTGATATAGAGAAGAATGAGTATAGTAATTATGGTTGGCCAGTTGTTACTGGGACTTTCGATTTTAGTGATTTTGCACGAACTGGGCCACTTTTTAGCAGCCAGGGCTTTTGGCATAAGGGTAGATAAATTTTACCTATTTTTCGATGCCTGGGGCTTTAGCCTTTTTAAATTTAACTATAAGGGTGTTGAGTACGGCATAGGCTGGCTTCCATTGGGCGGTTATGTTAAAATTGCCGGCATGATAGATGAATCTATGGATACTGAGCAAATGGCCGGCCCGGCACAACCCTGGGAATTTCGTTCAAAACCGGCCTGGCAGCGATTGATAGTGATGCTTGGCGGCGTGTTTGTAAACATCGTGTTGGGTATATTCATTTTTTGGATGCTTACCGCTAAACTTGGCGAAAGCTATATCCCTAATGAGAACATTAAATACGGCATTGTACCAGGCAGCATGGGTAAAAAAATGGGGCTGCAAGCGGGTGATAAAATCACTGCGATAAACGGTAAGCCAATTGTGAAATTTGAGGAGTTAATGACCTCAAAAGTAATATTAGATCATACTGTATTAACCGTACAGCGTGGTACTCAAAAATTAGATCTTACCGTTCCTTCCAATGCAATAAATGATCTTTCTGATGATGGATTAGAGGAATTTATCAGCCCATTACCGCGAATAAAATTTGCGGTAGATTCTGTTGCTGCAGGTACTGGTGCAAAATCAGCAGGTATCATAAAAGGCGATAGTGTGATTGCGGTAAATGGCGTACAGATTCAATTTTATGACCAACTGCAAACCGAGCTGAAAAAATATGCCGGCAAGAGTGCTACGATTGATATTAAACGGAACAACGAGGTAAAACAACAAGCTGTAAATATTAGCAAAGAAGGTAAGCTAGGTGTAACTCCACAATTTGAATTACCCGAAGAAAAAACGATTAATTACGGTTTCTTTGGCTCATTACCAATTGGCGCCGGTAAAGCATGGAATACCTTTGCTACCAATGCCAAGGCTATAGGAAAAGTATTTAGCGGCGACGCTAAATTTGACAAGGTTGTTGGTGGCCCGGTGAAAATTGCTACCCTATTTGGTTCAACTGTTAACTGGATAAAGTTTTGGACTCTGGTAGGATTCTTATCTATGGTATTGGCATTTACCAACTTGTTACCTATCCCGGCGTTAGATGGTGGACACGCCGTGTTTTTGATCGTTGAGATGATAAAGGGCAAACCGCTGAGCGACAAATTTTTGGAACGTGCACAGATAGTAGGCTTTATAATATTAATAACCCTGATGGTATTTACATTTGGTAATGATATAGTTAAGCAGGTGCTTAAAAGCAAGCCATAACATACATTTCACCCAATAAAAAAGCCCGTTTCTGTTTAAGAAACGGGCTTTTTTATTAACTAAATAGTTTGAAATTACTATAGGTTACTTTCAATCAATTCAGCATAAAAGTCGGGCAAACTCATGCCGGCTGCCCTCACCTGCTGTGGTATCAAACTTGCCGACGATTGGCCCGGTGTTGTATTGATCTCGATAAAATAAAAGTCGTTTGTGTTTTCTTGCAAAATAAAATCAACGCGGGTCATGCCTTTAGCGTTAAGGCGCAGGTAAACTTCCGTTATTATTTCGGCTATTTGGGCATCTTTCTGTGGGGTCAGGTCGGCGGGTGTAACCTCTTCCGTTACACCCGAAGTATACTTAGCCTCATAGTCAAAAAAGTCTTTCGTGGTAATGATCTCTGTACCAGGTAATACCTGTATCTTACCGTGCAGACGGGCTATCCCACGGCTGAATTCGCGTCCTTTAATAAACTCTTCAACCAATATCTCTTCATCTTCATGAAAAGCTTTAGTAAGGGCGGCGGGGAGCTCGGCAACGTTGTAGACCTTGCTCATACCCACGCTGCTGCCCCCATTGTTAGGTTTGATAAATAGTGGAAACTTAAGGTTAGCAGCTAAGGTTGCCACATCGTGCACATCGTTTTTGAACAATCGTATGGATTTGGCCGTATGCAGGCCATGTATGCCGTTTACAATGGTTTTGGTGTAAGCCTTGTTCATACTCAGGGCTGATGTAGTAGCGTCGCAGGTGTTGTATGATATGCCCAGCATATCAAGATAGCCCTGCATCTTGCCGTCCTCGCCTGGGCTGCCATGTATAGTTATAAAGGCAAAATCAAATTTTATTTTCACCCCTTTTACGGTCAGGCTAAAATCGTTTTTATCTATGTCGTAACGCTCGCTGCCGTCTTCATAAAACCAGCGGTCTCGGTTAACCAATACCGTGTAAACTTTATATTTGGTGTTATCCAAGTTAGCCTTAATATTTTTGGCGCTGTTAAGGGACACCTCGTACTCGCCGGTAAAGCCGCCTGCTAATAGTGCTATGTTTTTCATTGTCATATACGGTCAAATATAAATATTTGACTTATAATTACATTAGTTTTTACAAACCGATAACTCCAAAATTATCCTTATGTTTGGCGCATTATTAAGCATAAATACAGCATTTGCTAATGAGTAAATTTGGGTCGTACTTAAAAACTAAATCTTTCAGAAACACGATGCTCTTGGCTATCGGAGCGGTTATTGCCGTGGTATTGATCGCTTTTTTTAGCCTTAGTTTTTATACCAATCACGGTTCGGGCGTACCTGTACCCAAGTTAAAGGGGTTAACCAAGCAAGAGGCCATAAATGTTTTAGAGAAAGAAGGCTTTGATTACCAGATTGATGAGATCTATGTGCCGGATGCCCCTCCCGGAACAATCATTGAACAGGACCCTGATCCGGGAACCAATGTTAAACAAAACCGTAAAATATATCTTACCATGGTTACCGAAAAGGCTCCGCCGGTGAACCTGCCCGACATCGACCAAATGCCGTACATACAAGCTGTTGCAACCCTGCAAAACAGCGGACTTAAAGTTGGCGATACCACCTATAAATCAGACATAGCGCTAAATGTAGTGTTAGAGGCGCAATTTGCGGGACAAATAATTAAAGCAGGCACAAAGATCCCTAAAGGGTCAAAAATCGATTTGATTTTGGGTGATGGTGTAGGCGCCAGCGAGGTTGATGTACCGGATTTGATTAACCAGGATCTGGATGCTGTACGCTTTTCCTTAAGAGGGATGAATTTATCATTAGGCACAATTACCTACGACGGCGCTATAACCGATTCGAGCAATGTGATTGTGGTCAGCCAATCGCCTATGCGTACGGACTCTACCAGTAAAGTGAGCATCGGTACAAAAATTAATGTTACGGTATCACAAGGCAACTAAATGCAACAGATAAGTGCTTTAAGTTTAAAGGTTAGGTTACAAGCGGGCGAGCAGCTTAATTTACTCGATGTACGCGAGGAACTTGAGTTTCATACCTGTAATATCGGCGGTCAAAACTTAACATTGTCCAAACTAACCGAGGAAATGGATGACATCAACGCTAACAAAAACGACGAACTTATTGTTATATGCAAAGCTGGCATGCGTAGCACCACTGCACAGGCGCTATTAATTGCTAAGGGCTACACAAACGTAAAAAACTTAACCGGCGGCTTATTGGCATTGCAACGCCTGCCGGTTTAACCTATAAAACCATGGCAAAAAAAGTATCATCAACAGGCGGAACCATGCGCAAATTTATTATCACCCTAGTTGTGGTGGGGGTGCTGGCATTAGCCGGAACTATTTTATTTTACTACCTGCGCTACTTTGGCCCTAACGTAACCAACAACGAAGAATACTTGTACATACATACCGGCGAAGATTTTGACGACGTTTACAAAAACATACGCGACAAAGGCATTGTAAAAGATACGGCGACCTTCTCTTGGGCTGCCCGTAATATGAAATATGTAGGCCATGTTAAACCAGGTAAATACCGCTTGCAAGAAGGTATGAGCAATAGAAAGTTTGTGCGCATGTTACAACTGGGCGATCAGGAAGCTGTTGATTTGACCTTCCACGTTTTTAGAACCAAAGTACAGTTTGCATCCTTTGTCGGCAAAAAGTTAGAGCTCGACTCGTTTACAGTGCTACGTTACTTGGATTCTACCGCGTTTGTGCAGCAATATGGTTTTAATACCGATAACGCCTTTGTGATGATATTGCCCGACTCGTACAAAATGAACTGGAACATATCTGCAGACGCGTTCTTTAAACGCTTTTACAATCATTATGAAAACTTTTGGACAGCTAAGCGCAAGCAACAAGCCGCTGCTTTAAACCTAACCGTTCCACAGGTATCTATCCTTGCTTCTATAGTCGATGCAGAGGCTGTTTATGATGACGAGATGCCAACAATAGCGGGTTTGTATTTGAACCGCCTTCGCGTAGGTATGAAACTAGAGTCGGACCCTACTGTAATCTTCGCAATGGGCGATTTTACTATCCATAGAGTATTAAACAAATATCTCTCTGTTAATTCGCCTTATAACACCTATTTAAACAAAGGCTTGCCACCCGGACCGGTAATGCTGCCCTCGGTTAACGCCGTGAAAGCAGTACTTAACTACGAAAAGAACGATCATATTTATATGGTTGCTAAAGAAGATTTTTCTAACCGTCATAACTTTGCTAACAACGTGGCCGAGCATAATAAGAACGCGCAGAAATTCCGCAAGGCGCTAGACGAACGCAACATCAAAAAATAATGTTTGAGCATTCTACCAAAATAAGGGTCCGTTACGGCGAAACCGACCAGATGGGATACATGTACTACGGCAACTATGCCGAATTTTTTGAAGTAGGCCGTGTAGAGATGCTGCGCAGCCTGGGCCTTACCTACGCTGGCATGGAAGCATCAGGCATTATGATGCCCGTGCTGGAAATGAAATGCAAGTACCTTAAACCCGCCCGCTACGACGAGGAGATAACCATAAAAGTAATTATGGACAAAAAGCCCGGAGTAAAGGTCCATTTTAGGTATGAACTTTTTAACGAGAAAGAGGAACTGATACACCTTGGCGAAACTTTGCTGGCCTTTGTCAACATGGCCAATAACCGCCCCTGCCTGCCATCAGCAGAGTTTTTAGAAAAACTAAAACCATTTTTTGAGTAAATTAGTGGCTGATGAGATGGGCACACCGCATACTGCTTCGGATAAAATTGTACCGTAATTTTATTAAATGGACTAAGGTTTTGGTATTGCCCGGCTTTGGTAACCTGTCCGTGTATGCAGTCACGGTGTCGCTGGTTAATGAGTTTCAGGAAGATTCATTACTCAACAAGTCTGCCGCGCTGGCTTACAACTTCATGCTTGCCCTTTTTCCGGCCACACTGTTTTTGTTTACGCTGATTGCTTATGTGCCGGTGAATAACTTCCAGGATAAGCTTTTAGAGCTATTACAGACCATTTTACCCACCTATGCATACCTTGCCTTCGAGAGCACCATTGAAGACATCCTAAAGAATAAAAGCGCGGGATTGTTATCCTTAGGTTTCGTCACCGCTTTATACTTTGCCACTAATGGTGTGAGTAATTTAATGCGCACTTTTAACGACTCATCCCTTATACTCGAGAAACGTAGCTGGTTTAAACGCCGTATGATAGCAATGACGCTTACAATTGTTATCGCCATTGCACTAATTATCGCTATAGTAATAATGACGGTGGGCGAAAGTTTCATCACCTACCTGCAAAGCCATGTAGCTAGCAAAAGCAACTTTTGGATCTATTTGCTTACTTTATCACGCTGGGTTATTATTGTGGGGATATTTTTTGTGACAATATCTCTACTGTATCGCTATGGCCCATCGCACAAATTAAAGTGGGATTTTTCGAGCCCCGGTTCCATACTGGCCACCGGCCTGGCCATTTTAACATCATGGGGATTTACCTACTACATCAACAATTTTGCAGCGTATAATAAAATTTACGGCTCCATTGGTACCATCATCGTGGTGATGCTTTGGCTGTATTTAAACTCCATGATATTGCTTATTGGGTTTGAACTAAACGCCAGTATCGACCTTTCAAAACGCAATTTGAAGATTGTTAAGCCCCGTTTTAACAGTTTTAGGGCCGAAAAGCTGGTTGACTGATAAATTAATCAACTATCCGTCAAACACTTATCAGCGTTTTAAAGAAATGTTAAAAAAAGTGAAAATCAAATTTGCCAATTCGACCCGGATTTGTACTTTTGTCCCCGGAGAGCTGGCAGAGTGGTCGATTGCGGCAGTCTTGAAAACTGTTGACTGTAACAGGTCCTGGGGTTCGAATCCCTAGCTCTCCGCTGATTACATTAACAAAAGTGTCAAAAGCCCCTTAATTGCGAAATTAAGGGGCTTTTTCTTTTACATACCTGCCAAAACTCGCAAATAATCGCAAAACTCTAGTGCGTCATTCGTAGCGTCCTTTCAAAATTGACCTAAAAATCAAAAAGACGCTACGAATGGCTTATAACCATTTGAACCACAGCATGTTCGCGGCGCGCGCATCTTGTGAAAAGAATGGCTGAAACGTAATTTTGTTTAACTTTTATTTATGTTTTATGCTAGAAAAAACGTTTGGGTTATTGTTCTTTTTAAAGCAGCCCAAAAACAAACAAGAAGACAACAGGTTCATCTATCTGAAAATTACCGTCGATGGTAAAGCCGTCGAGGTTTCTACCAAGCGCAGGTGTGAACAATCAAGGTGGAATGCCCATGCAGGCCGTGCCATAGGCACAAAAGAGTCGGCCAAGGAATTAAACCAATTTCTTGATTCCTTTGAACAGCACGTATTTCATGTGAAGCGGATGCTGAACTACTCTGACAGCATCATTTCAGCAGTAGCCATGAAGGATATTTTAACCGGGAATATTGAAAAACCAAAAATGATTATGGAGGTATTCCAACAGCACAATGATCAAATGAAGGCGCTGGAAGGCATAGATTTCGCTGCCGGTACTATTGACCGTTATCATGTATCCCTGGAACATACCCGCGCGTTCATCAAATGGATGTACAAAGCAGTTGATAAACCGATCAAAGAACTGGACCATGAATTTATTTCACAATATGCATTCTGGCTAAAAACTGTGCGGAAGTGCAACCACAATACGACAATGAAATATTTGGCCAACTTTAAAAAAGTAGTTTTAATATGTGTAAAAAACAGGTGGCTGCCCGGGGATCCGTTTGCTAACTTCAAGCTGACCAAGAAAACGGTCGAAAGGGTAGCACTTACAGAGTCGGAATTGTTAAGAATGATTGAAAAGAAATTTATTTCGGAGAGGCTAGATATTGTCAGGGATGTGTTTGTGTTTAGTTGTTACACAGGCCTTGCTTACGCAGACGTAAGAAATCTGAGGAGATCAGACATTAAAAAAGGCGTTGACAATAAGGAATGGATATTTATAAAGCGGCAGAAAACAAACTCGCCATCAAATCTGCCATTGCTGGGCCAGGCCAGGCAAATCATTGCTAATTACAGGGAACATCCAAAATGTGCCGCTTCAGGAATGGTTTTGCCGGTGCTGACCAATCAAAAGATGAATGCTTACCTGAAAGAGATCGCTGATCTCTGTGGGGTAAAGACGGAGCTCACCTTCCACATCGCCAGGCATACCTTCGCCACTACGGTAACGCTCAATAATGGCGTACCGATAGAATCTGTATCGAAGATGCTTGGCCATGCCTCCATTAAGCAAACACAGCATTATGCGAAAACACAGGACTATAAGGTGAGCAAGGATATGCTACAGCTGGAAAAGAGCCTGGTAAAAAAAAAGGGGAACAAACTGGAGGATCGTTATTGATCCCCCAGTTTGATTTCAACTCTACTGCCTTTATAACAGTCATAAGTTGGGCTGTAGCTGATGTAGCCCAATTCGATCAGCTTATTCAGACACTTATGATAGGTGCTTGTGCTGGCAAAATGTGCCTTGGCCATTAGGATCTTCCTGGTGATTTTGATTTGCTTTTCAAAGCCACCTTGCTGCCATAAGTTTAAAATGGAGGTATACAAACTAATATGCCATACCGTTACCCTAGGGTCATTGGCGATGTCATCCTGCAGTTTTGATAAGGTTAAGAGCTCCGACATAATTATTTGATTTTTCCACTGATCATATTTTCAATATCAGTGAGTTTGTAATAGTGGATCCCTCCTACTTTTTGGGATTTAAGTTTGCCGCTGATCCTTAAATTCTGTATGGTACCAGTAGAGATTTTAAGCATTCGCCTAACATCGCTGCACCTTAGCCACTCTTGATGTTCGTGAATTTGAGGAGAAAGCAATAATTTAATATCACTAAGTAACGCTTTACGAAAAGTTTCCAGATCGTCTTTGGTCAGAAGTTCAAAAGGCATTTTTGGAATGATTAGCATAAATTTCATGTGCAAAAAGATATGCGCATGATCGCTACCCGCCTTTCCGGCCGGCAGCTTGGATAGCCTGCGGCTTTATGATGAAGATTTTGGCAAATCATCACCTACCGTTAAGCCATATATTTTTTCCGATTATTTAACCAAGCCGTTCTAATTGCATGAGGAATTGATCCGGGCTAAAGCTTTTTATCTAGCTGATAGAATGAGACTTTTGTACGCGTAATCCATCCGCCGTCCGTAGTGTGGACACAAGCTTCGCAACCATTATACAGACGATCAATTAAGTATTGATCTATGTTCAGTTTGAGCGAATAATATTTCAGGCTACCATCTATCCTGCTTTGCATGGAATGAAGTAAGCCAGTGCGTTCATCATTTACATAAAATTCGTCGCACGTTTCACCGCAGTATGGGCAGGATGCAGCAAAATAACTTTCCTGATCCGCATCGTTAAATCGGAAACTGACGGGTGTAACTACCGGATCCTTAATTCTTAGAATTTCAATAAAATCGGCAATCAAAATGGTGTCGTCCATCATGATTTGACTTAAATTCAACAGGCCGTTATAATATTTCCAGGTTGTGTTTTTCCAGCTGGTTAATTGTTTATCCGGAAAGACCAGACCAGTTATTGTTTTTATTTCCTTCCCGCATTTCCAGCAATTACCCTTCATTATTTCAAGATTGACTTGTTGTAGCCCCTTCCTCGGGCTGGCGTATATGAGCTTACCCTCCCAGACTTTGGCCAAACCGCGGTGGAGGTATTCATAATGAATACCATCAAAAGTCATTTTATTGTTTTTATCCAGGCAGCAGGAAATCCACATAAAATCCGGACTATGCACCAGGAGTCGTTCGGAAATAAAAGTACCGGTATCGGCTAAATAATCGGCCTGGAGTTCTTCATTGATCACTATTAATAACACCCTTTCTGACAGGAGCTTGTCCCTCAGCATCAATAGTTGCTTTTCATTATCCGCGTTAAGCTTAATAGATAATGGTAAAACCAGGATATTAACCATTTTCGACTCTCCCGCTATGTGAGCGTGGAAAGCGTGACTTATCTCACAGGGTTGCGCTCCCGGCAACTTATCTTCAGCGATATGCTGCCAATTAACCGGCAAAGTTTGTTCCAATTCATAGGATACAAAATCATAAAAACTATCTTTCATGTTTGGGTTGGAGTAATTTAAATTGATGTTTTAGGTAAGAACGGTAACCATTTTCATTACTGTAGCTGCGATAGGGCCTTATAAAAATAAAAGTCCCCAAACACTCGCTGAGGGCACTGAAAAAGTCCATCAAAATTCGGTTAAAAAAAGGGGGGTGTATCTTAAACGATAACATCCCCTTTTCTATGACTTACAGAACAACATACTGAACTTGTGACTCGTATAAACGATTCTCAGAGCGTCAAATTGCTTTTTTTACAGCTTTATATTCGCCGTTTTTTTCTAAAGGACTTTTTCAGTGCCCTCCACTCGCTGCCGGGGACTTTAAACCTAAACCTTATCACAATTGTACGGCAGGAATGCCGACATTAAGATGTTGCTAAATTAATCATTAATTTCAATAACGTCTGTTAAACGAAGCATTGCGGCTATAATCATTGAACCTGCGCCGGTACTCCCGCTCTTCATTTATTCTTTTATAAAGCACGTTACACCGCCAGGCACAGGCACCGCAGGCTATGAAGGCAACTGCTAAACAGGTTAATGTTTCCTTCCTCGCCTCCGCCTTTTGAGCTTCAGTCATTTTATCCTTAGTATGTTTCCTTCCAACCGCCCCAAAAAAGGCGAACATGGAGATTAAACAGGCTAATAAGATGTTTCGTACAATCGCTTTCATGATGATGATTATTAATTAAAATTACTAATTAAGTTAGTAATTTACAAGTGCTTCTTTAATTTAATTCGTAAATATTATTGTTTTTTCGCACTTCTAAAACCCGTGTCCGTATGGTTTCTACGATATTGGATTCAGATATTCCCTGAAACCGGATCGTCGCATTTTCAGCATCAGTACTTTTCAAGGTCAGAACCATTAGCTTGCAGATTTGCATAATAAACGATTGTGTAATAATATAATCCTTAACCCTGAACAATTCCACCTGATCGATACGCTTAAAGAATATACCTTGGGTTAAAAGGATGTATTCATGGGTAATCAGGTATTGAAAACTGCGGATGTACAATAACCTATACCAGGCGAAACCGCATACCACAAGGCTGAATACAATAAAATAAGGGGACAGCCACCAAGCCAGTAAAAGAAAAGTAATGGCCAGCGTAATGAGTGGCAAGGCTTTCAGGAATGCGAACAGCATGGCCGGCCTTAATAGAATATCATCGTTCTGCGTCATGTTTTAATTGATCTAAAAATGTTAATGAATGAATTGGCTTACCGGTTCGGAAACGGGGTCGAATGGTAAAGGCCTCCTGGAAAGCATGTAAGGACACACAGTCCTGATCGAAAACCTTTAAGCAGTTATAGCTATAAATATGAATTGCATCGTCCCTAAAGAGAATCCGGATTGGGATATTTTTGATAGCAGCTGCTAACTTGATATCAGTGATATTCCCTACGAGGTCTTTTCCGAATACCAGGATCACCTTGCGCCCCGGAAAACTTTGCCTGATCCAGTCGCCTTGTTCCGCATGCAGTTTGTTGCCGATGGCGATAAAGGCCAGTTGTTCCAGCCGGGGAAAACGATGGCGGTTAAAAGTAATAAAGGCCATCGCTTCCAAGACCGAATAAGTAATAATTAGATGTGTGGCGCTTGGGGTGCCTGCAACCCATAGGTTTTGGGTGGAGGGAACAATGTGGAAACCGGCATCATAACGTTCAACCTGATCGCCGTAATTAAAGGTCAGATCGGCTGTTACACTAAAAAAGGCCTGGATTTCCAATGGAATGCCGAGCCTTGTTAGCAACGCGTTCATAGCTTACCTTCCTTTGCGGGACTGCGATTGTTCAAATTGATGAGGCTTAAATCCATGCTGATTTTCGATATCTTTGATCGACTGGTGATAACCGGGGCTTAATTTCTCAGCTGATTTTTGATCCCGCTTCTGATTAAACATAGCATTTAAGCCCTTATACACCATGTATGAAAGGCCACCATCGATTAAAATAGAAGCAATCAACGCCAGTTTATTGGAGCGGATACCGTGATGATCGGTACCTGAGTAATTAAATTTAGTACCATCAGCGATCTGCACCTCTTTACCTTTTCGATAAGCTTCTTTTTGGGCAGGTGTAAGAAATTCATTATTAACCATGTCGGGGGCCAAAATCTTTTCTGTATCCGATACGATGTATTCTTTAGTTTCCGCATCGTATTCGACCAACATTTCTTTTTTGTTACCGTGGTTATCGAGGGTGATCTTCAGTAAACTGGCAACCTCCCCTTTTTGCAATTGCCTGGCCTCCGTTTCGTTCAAGAAATCAGGCATTTCCGGCTTGCGGTAAATGGGATGGATCAATAAGTCCAGTTTGCCAGCTTCATTCGGTTTAAGGGAAATCTTCGCGTTGATGGATTTGATCTTGATGTTATCAGTTTCCAGGTCATGCAGTTCCAGCATGGCCGTACGGCGACCTGAAAGCAAAGCTCTCAGGTCATCGACATTTAACAGGAGCTGACCGCCCGCGGCCAGCCCAATGGTTTCCAGATCCTGGATCGGGAGCTCATTTTCATGAAAAATAACGAGGTTCATCTATCGTCCGATTTTTTGTTGCTGTCCTTGTTCTTCGGACTGCCCCTGTTCTTCCTCCAGAACCATTTCGGGCTCACGGGGATTGGTTTTGGCTTCCAACAGGGATTTATAAAGGCCGTATTCGGGCTTTAACACTTTTCGGGTACCTTCAGCATCTTCTACTTTGATACTTTTCGTTTTGTAGGTTTCGAGCACCTTGTAAGTGGTATCCATATAGGCGATCTCATCGCCTTTCTTAAACCCAGGCTCCGCACCTTGTTTCTGTTCACGCTTTTGACTGGTACCTAATAAAAGGTTGGCAATTTTTTGCGCATCCCTGGTCGCTTTTGCAATTTCAAAAGGTTCATCCTTTAAGATCTTCGAAAAGGTGCTCATATAGGCAGCCTGCTGACCGAAATTATGGCCGATCTTCAATTCTCCGCCGATCAGGATGCCGGCAATGGCGGCCCGCATTTCCTCGCGGGCGTAATCCATCGAACCGAATTTTCCCTCCATCGGGCGGTTCAGGCGGCTTTCATGACCTGACCAGTGTGCCAATTGATGGACGGCGGCCTGAAGATATTTGGTCTCGTTCTCAAAATGTTCCGGCTCCGGCATAAAAATAGCGTCCCTTACCTTATCATAGTAGGCCTCCTGACCACCGTGAATGATCACCGCTTTACTGTCGTCGATGAGTTTTGCAGCCCGCTCGTTTGGGGACAGCGTTTGCCCCTCTTCTTGTTTGGCCAAAAACTCTTCCAATGGCTGTATGTCCTTTAATTGGCTGCCATTGAACAAGAATGCCTGGCTGCGCTGAGGTTTTTCGAATTCTACAGTTTTGGTTTGGGTAACCCCTGCATCATTTTTGATCACCTTACCTTCAGCAGTACGGATGGCCTGGATGTCGCTGGTCTTTGGAAACTCGATCATGGTACCTTTTTCGTCCTTTTTCACCCAATTGCCTACATAACGCGCCGCATCAGCAGACATCCAGCGTGGATCGTCATGGCGCTGCATACCCAGGATAAGCGCATTCATGGCGCTGTAGCCTTTTCCTGTTGTTGGATTGATTGGTTTCACAAAGGCGGGCAAGCCGTTTTCTTTAACCGGTTTTTGAAACAGGGAATTACCCTCTTTGATTTCAGCGATCAGCTTGTCTGAAAGCTGGATCGGCAGTGCTTTGAAAGTTTTGCTCATTTTCTTGTTTTTTTAGCAGTTCGTATAAAAATTTAATTGGATTGATGTATTGATGCCTGTAGCAGATGCTGAAATGCAGGTGCTCGCCGGTCACGTGCCCGGTAGCTCCGGTGATGCCGATAGGCTCACCAGCAGTTACGCTATCGGTGGTTAGTACAAAAACTTGGCTGAGGTGGCCGTATATGGATTCAACCGCTCCATGAGCCAGCCGGATGTTGATGCCCAGGCTATGATCATAGCCGGTGTATTTGACAAAACCATTCAGGATCGCATAAACGGTATCGTGGCGGGCTTTAAGGTCAACACCCGCATGCATGGCGTATTTGCCGGTCAGCGGGTGGACACGGTAACCGTATTCAGAATTTATTTTAAGGTGTTTGAGGGGCAGGCAGACCAGGCAGAAGCTGATCAGTATTTTCATCGGCTATAAGATTTCTCCAATTCCTGTTTTTGAGCAGGGCTTATTGAATCCAACACTTTGTCCTGTAAGGTGGGATGATCGATGGCAATAGCTAAAGCAGAGAACAGAGCCTGCGAGGTGCCCCTGTCCTGCAAAAGCATGATCTTATACATGGCCTTAAAATCATCGAGCGGCATAGATGAGCCATTATTGGTCAGGTCATTGAAGATCTCCTGCTTATCCTTAAGCATCATGACCTGCGCGGAAGGGTAAAAAGCTTCCCCGCCCTCGGGGAACCTTACGTAATTCTCCGTTTCAGACCTGGCATAGGTTAACACGCCGATCTGCCCTCGTTTTGCATCAGGGTCATTTTCCAGATCCGGCTTTACCAAAACGAGTGTGCCGGCTAAATTTTGATTTTCCATAATATTGAATTGTTTAAGATATTACCTGCCGATTTTTCGGCTTTGGTCGAGGTCGATGGCCTCATTCAACCGGATCGTTGCCTCGCGATGGAGTTCCGGGTCGTCCTGTATAAGTATATAGGCCTTTTTCAGCTGTTCGGGTGATCCCGATTCTTGCAGCAAAGCCAATGTTTGCAGATTTTGAGCCACGGGCGGCCACTGCACGGATTTGTATTTTTCCGCAAGTTCTTTCAATTCTTCTGTAGTTCTCAGGATAAACAATGTTTTAGCGCTGAAGGCATCTACTTCCTCATCCTCAAATCCTACCCATATTTTATCATCTGCAAAGTCTGCCAGTTCGATTATGCCGATCTTGCCGGCGTGGTCAGAGGTCCAGAGTACCGGGCTGACCATAACCATTAAGCCCATCGTTTCTTCCTGTTTCATGTTGATTGCTTTAAATGTTTGTTAGATTTTATAGTGGCTGGTGGCCTGAAATGAATTACCTTTTCAAGCCCTTGGCTTGATCTATTCCGAGAAACCGGTCTAAGCCAATGGTTACCGCATCGTGAATGCTACCGTTCTTTTTAACCAGTTCCATCGCGGTACGGATATGTTTTTCCGTTCCATGATCTAATAAAAGGGCAATATTCTTCAGGTCTTTAAAATCATCTACGGAAAGTGTCAGCGCATTTTGATGGAGAAAATCATAGATGTAGCCCGGCTCTTTGAAGGTGAGCAGGGCATCAGCACCATAGAAGCCAACCTGGTGGTCGTCAAAACCCACATAAAATTCGGCCGTATTTAAGATCGCTGCGGTTATAAACCCGATCTCACCCTGTTTTTGTACCGGGTCATCTTTGAGATCAGGGTGTACCAGCAACAAATGGGGTAACTGTATTTCATTATCTTCTTTCATTTCTTCATGGTCGCTTTAATGGGTGTATTGGGCGCTGGCGGCTTGAATGCCAAAACCATTTCCTGTATCTCTTGGCTGATATGATTAAAATTCTGCCGGAGTTTTTCATCCGGTTTACCGCCGAAATCATAAAAGGATGGCAGGGGTTTATAATTTTGTTCCTCCCGCTTAATGGCTTCCATATCGAGGTTGATCCGACAGTTAATGGCAGAAGTTTCAAATTGCCCGGTAAACTTTTCCTGTGCATCGGCAGCGATCACGCCAACCATCTCGCCGGAATTGAGTGAGGCTATTTTACCTGCCGGGATCAGGGCTTCCAACTTTTCATTCAGGGAGGTAGAAGTTTTATTGCGGTCAATGGACAAGCCCTCCCCGATCTGTTTGGATTTACCAAAGAGGCGCTCCAGCCATTCTAAGGTGTCTTTGTTTCTGACAGAGCCGGAAAGAACAGTACCCACTACGGCAGTGATGGTAGCTGCGGTATCTTTACCGTATTGTTGGTTAAATTGCGGCAGCTCCTGTAAGCCCATTAAGACCGCTACCTTGTTCGACCTTGCTGTTGCAATTAAATTTTCTACCCGGTGAACAAAAAGGGTCGGCACTTCATCCACGATGAGCGCCGATGGCAGATTACCTTTGGTATTGATCAGCTTGGTCAGGCGGTTGATGATGATCGAATAGCAGGCAGAATTAATATTTTGCGTATTCGGATCGTTGGCCAGTACCAGCATGCCGGGATTGTTCTTGTCGGAAATTTTCAGGTCAAAGTCATTGCCGGAAAAGACCCAATACGTTTCTTTTGTGGCCAAGCGGCTAATAAAGATCTTCAAGGTACCGATCTGGCCCTCCAACTGGTCGAAGGCCTTAGCATTATAAGCTGTCATAAATGGTGATAACAGGGAACGCAGTTCCGGTTCGGAGGTCAGCGCATTAAATATTTCCTCGTACGAGCGGTTCAGCAAGGCAAGCACATGCGGGAAGCTGGAATAGATGCCTCCCTTGTATTTACTCATGAAATACACGCAGGATGCTAAAAAATTAATAGCAGATTGCGTAAAGAACTGGTCACTGCCACCGGAGCGGTCCCCTTTTTTTAAAGCCTCCACCAAAGCTTCGGCAGTTTCTGCCGCATCTGCCAGCGATTTGATATAGTCGGCCCTCCAGGGGTTGATCCTGCGGCTTCTTTCGATATCATTTAAATTGATGACATGAAAGGCAAAGCCTTTCAGCTTTCCGTTTTGCTTGGCCAGCAGGTAGTGGTAATAGGCAATATGGCCGAGATCGGGAAACTTGAAATCATAGAGGCAGACCGCAAACTCTTTACCGATCAGCTGCCGGATGAAAGGATTTACAATGGAAAAACTCTTACCTGAACCGGGGGTGCCGATGACCATGGTACCGCGGAAAACGTTGCAGATATTGATCCAGCCTTTTCTCACTTTTCCCTTGTAATAGAAAAGCATGGGAATGTTGACTGAATACGGCGTATCCACAAGCTTGACCGGTTGCATGAAACTTTCGGCTTCTGTATTCCATTTGTCCTTGCCCAAACCTGATTTGATGAATTTGGAAATGTTATCCATAGACATGCTCACCATAAGCGCCCCGGCAAAGGAGCAGATCAGGTAAATCAGGTTATACCAGCTGGTATAGGCAAATGCTAGCGGGGAGGCACTACCCGCAAAAACAAGGCTGCCGAAGAACAGAAACAGACCGATTGCAAGCGGATAGATGATATGCTTTTTAGGGTCGAGGTCTGTTTTCTTTTTTGCCAGCGTACCGATGCTGACCAGGCAGATAAGGCCAAACGTGGTCAGCTTACTATAAACCAGAGCGGAGTAAATGACCAGGTGGCTGAGCTTATCCAGTGGTGTAAAAAAAATGCCCCAGAAAGGAGCATCATGATAGATAAAAATAGCAGCTTCTATGCCTATGGATATATAAATGGCGCATTGCAGAAACCCATGGAGTTTCTGCTGCTCTCTGGTTTCTTCCATAATAATTAGTAGGATTTAAAATAAAAAAAGCCAACCACTTATGCGGATGGCTTGAATATCAGTATTCTGTTTGAAAGCTTTTCACGCTTCCGCGGGCATGGCGAGGAAATATTGATTTTTAATGCTTTAATAATCAAACGTAAATTCTATTTTTGATTAAAGCCGGTCCCCATCAGGATGATGAACAAACGGTTAAGTCCAGCTGCCCTTCCACGGAACTGATAAATATTATTGTTTAAAAGAACTCAAATCTACCATGAAATACAAAAGCAAACGGCTCCTGCTGCTAATATTTTTCAGCAGCATCCTTTTTAAAGCCAGCGCTCAGCAGGTTGATACGTTGACAGAAAATGCTGCTGTCCGACAACTGATTAAAAATTACGAGCAGGCTTGGAACAGGCATGACCCGCAAGGGCTGGCAGCAAATTACCGTATTGATGCTACCTGGGTAAATTGGTTTGGCGCTTATTATATAGGCAGGCAGGACATAGAAGACCATTACCGGACAACTCATAATACCTACTTCAAACTGAGTCATTATTATACCCGTAGCGTAGAGGATATCCAATACCTTGCAACGAATATTGCTGTGGCCCATGTAAGAACCGGGTTAACCGATGATACGCGCTATCCTGGCGAAACGTTTGAATTTCGGCGAATGATCGTGTTGACAAAAAAGGATGGCCGGTGGTTAATACAGGCAGGGCAAAATGCGAAGCTGGAAAAGGGTATAAAATAAACGATATTCCAGTCATTATCACAGTTTTTCATCAGACAGATTAAGTTATCGTTTCATCGACCCGTGGCTTAGTGCTTTCTCATTGATTTCCGTTACTGGCAGTTCAGCAGTTTGCAATTGCTCTTTTTCCATTTCTGCATGTACCTGAAGTTCCTGCTGCGGCTGTGCCTGTTTTTCCCTTTCAGCGATCTTTTGGCTGATCTCCATTTCCAGTTTCTCCATATCTTTTTTTAAGGAAGCCAGTTCATACTCCTGGTCAAATGGCCTTTGGGATAGCTCCCGAACTTCCGGGATCTGCCGGTTTATACCGTCCAGTTCCTTTTCATAACGTTCCGCCATACCGACAACCCTATTGATCGCATCCAAAAAATACCTGGCGGCGTGTTTGGGATTATCAATGTTTGGTGCCCCACCGTTTTGCATGTATTTGATACCTGTAGACCGGCTTTCCGCATACAGGGATGTTACATAGGTAATCCGGCTTGAAAATCCGTCCTCAACGGTTTGCAGCTTTTGCCGGATAAATAGATCGAAGCCATACAATTCACCTAAATGAAGATCGGGCTGGTTAAAATCTTCCGGGCTCCAGTTTTTGTATAAGCCTATCAGGTGATTACCAATGGCCACGGTGTCGGCCAAAAGAACATCTTTTAGTTTAAGGGGGTTCTGCTTGGTGCCGTCTTCATCAAACTTCAATACCTGTTTGTAGCTTATTTCATCCTTACGGACAAGTTCCAAAGTTGATCGGGTATCCTTACTTTTCTTTTCCAGGTCTTCCAATAGGTAACGGCTGCGGGACACTTCCTTAAAGTGAGCGCCTTTATAACCTTCCAGTTCGGCGACCTTCTTTTCGAGGCGGGTCTTTTCCAAGAGCGAGGTGTCACCCGATAAGATCGCGATGTACTCAGAGAAGCTCATGCCGCTTTGTTCGTCCATTGCCCCTTCATCCAATGTGCGTACAGATAACTCATTGTTCTTCATCTGACTGATGAAGATCTGTTTGTTCTTCAACAGGTTGAACTTGTAATTGTCCAATGATTGTTCGACCGCGTAAATGAAATTCCTGACCTTGTTGCCGTAGAACTGTTTAGCCAGCCAGTTACCCTGCCTGGCACCACGACCGTCGCGCTGCTCCAGTTCCGAAGGTTTCCATGGAATGTCCAAGTGGTGCATGGCGACGATGCGTTCCTGAACATTGAGGCCCGTTCCGGCTTTTTCGGTGCTGCCGATCAAAATTCGGATCTCCCCGGCATTCATTTTTCTAAACAGCTCTTTTCGCTGCTTATCCGTAGCCCAGTTGTGAATAAATGTGATCTGGTTAGCAGGGATATTAAAATCGTTGATCAGCTTATCCCGCAGGGCATCATATACATTAAACTCATCGGTTTTTGGTGTGCCGATGTCGCCGAAAATGATCTGCGTGCCCTTGTGCGGGGTACTTTCGTGATATATCTCCGCTACATTCCGGGCGCAAACATTAACCTTGTTGCCGGGGTGGTCGCCATATTTAGAATTCACCAGCCGCATATCCACCGCCATTTTCTTGGCGTAGTTGGTAGCGATCAGCATCCGGCCTTTATCCTCATCTTTGGTGAGCGGCCGCCTGCCAATAATAGTGGCATCCCCAGTCTTAGCGAACTGCATCAGCCGTTTAATAAAATCCTGCTGTTCAGGCGTTGGCTTAATATTAACCAGTGTTTCGTCAATTTCAGGCTTATCGAGATTGATGTGCTTGGCCGTTTTATAGTCGGTGATCTGGTTATAGAAAAGCGCCAGTTCCGGCACTTTGATAAAGTGGCGAAAGCGTTCTTTGGCCCTGATCTCGTTGGTTACGGTAAACTCAAAATCGACCGTTTTTCGGGCATAAACCGCAGCCCAGGCGTCAAAATTGCTGATCTGCTGCCTTTCCAATTCTCGTGGCCGGAGGTACTTAAAGATCAGATACATTTCCGTCAGGCTGTTGGAAATGGGCGTGCCGGAAAGAAAAGTGGCACATAAGTCCGTATCGTAGCGATCCTGCAAGGTTCGGATAGCAAAAAGCATGTTGAGCGCTTTCTGACTACCGGCGATATTTCCCAAACCGGCCACTTTGGTATGCCTGGTGGTAAAAGTGAGGTTTTTGAACTTATGGGATTCGTCAATGAACAAATGGTCAATATTTGTTTCCCGGAAATTAATGCCGGTATCTTTCCGGTTTTCAATGGCATCTATCACATTTTTCAGCTTAGCTTCCAGGTTTTCCTTCCTGATCTCCAAACCTTTTAGCTTTTCTTTGGTGATCTCCTCACCACCATCTTGCATAGCCAATAAATCGAGTTCTGTATTGTCCAGTTCGATTGATAAGATCTGTCGCTGAATCTCCGGGTCCTGTGGAATTTTGCCAAACTGGTCATGTGTCAATATGATACAGTCCCAATTGTTGTTTTTGATCTCGTGAAAGATGCGTTTACGCTTGGCGGGCTCAAAATCATTTTCGCCGGGTGCCAGTAGTTTGGCTTTGGGATAAGCCAAGCGGAATGTATCGGTGATCTGCTGAACATTTGCCTTTAGGGCCAGTATCATCGGTTTATGAACGATTCCCAGCCGTTTCATTTCCATGGCAGCGATGATCATGGTCAGGGTTTTGCCAAGGCCTACTTCATGGTCGATCAGGCCGCCATTATTCTGAATGAGCCGCCAGGCGGCATTTCGCTGGGAAGGATAAAGATCCGTGATCTTTAATGTTTTAAAATCAAGCCCCGGAAAGGTCAGGTGGCTTCCGTCATATTCCCTTAGCGCATAGCAGTTATAGGTGTCGTTGTATAACTTTTCTAAAAACTTTTTGTCTTCATTCGGCAGTTCTAATAACCAAAGCAGGTAGCGCGCCCTGATATTATCGACCTTGCGATGCGCGTTTTGGATGGCTTCCGTATCCGGAACCCGCACCACCTTTCCATATTGTTCAACCGGATAGGTAAAGTGAGGGTTGGTATTCAGGAGCGCATATTCCAATAAGGTATGCCCCGTGATCTTGTGGCTTTCCTTTGGTGTGACCGAAAACTCTTCATTGGTGATCGTATTGCCTTTCTTTGCATAACTTACCTTATAGTCATCGATGGAAACCAGGTATTTTATTTTGGTGTCCAGTTTAAAAAGGTCGGTAGCAAAACGCTGGTAATAATCAATCGGCACCCAGCGCTCCCCAAGGTTAAAGTCAAGCCGCTCAAACGGGATCCTTTCGGGTTGCACACGGCGAATGGCCGCAAGGCTCCTGGCATACTGTAAGTTTTGCGGTTCAACTTCGGCTAGCTTTTCTGCCGCCCTCAATTTTAGCACAACGTTACCCGAAAGATAGTTATCAGTTATTTCCCAGTTCAGCGATTGCGGGTTAAGCAGGATCTGCTTATCCAGTTGCCCGATCTGTGAAATTACAGAAAGATCAACCCGGCCGGTTTCATTCAGGCATCGCGCCAGTGCTTCCGCCGGGTCATCGGTTTTCAGCATTTCCTTTTGCTGAAAGAGCGGCCCGTAAAATATATCAGAACGGACAAACTGTTCACCCTCCTTGATTTCAAGGGAGGATAAGATTTTAAAACCTAAGGCCGCGTCATTCAGGATGCGGTTCCGGTTTACATTCCTGTTTAATTCGCCATATTTTGCAACGAACGCATCATAATAAAAGTTTAAGGACTTGCGCAGTTCCGGGAATTGAATGGCATGCTCGTTTTCATAACCGGATAGTTCAAGGTAAATATCCCGTAGTGCCAGGTAATCCTCGTAAAATGGTATGTCCGGCTGCGGGTCAAGTGCATCAAATTTGGCCTCAAAGTTATGAGGCTCTCCAATCAGCCCAAGCTTACCACCAAAAATCACCAGGGTGTCTTTGACATAAAAAGGCTTCAGGTCTGTAAAGGCCTTTGGCTTATCGGGTAATAATTTGAATGCCGGTTCCAGGCTGCTATCTCCTTCATAGCGGTAGTCATGACCGAAATTTTTGAGTTTAACCGAAAGGTTATCCAGTTCCTGGCCGAGGGCATTTCCGGACAGCCATTTACCGGGGAATGAAATTTCGGAAAGATTACTGTACAGCTTATACGAATACCTGTTATTTGCTTTGGCGCGGGCGGTCAGCAATACAATGCTGTCATGCAATGGCCGGGCAGTTGTGCGGATAACACTGATCTGGCGAACCGTAGCGGCATCCACAAATTGTTTATCCAGATCATCCAGGTAAGCAGTAGCTTTATTATCGGCGTCGGTTTGTACAGGCGCATCAAATAAACCTAACTGGCCGAAACTCAATCCTTTTTTATCATCGGTTCTTGGAGTTAGCGGTACCGGTAGAAAGGTAAATTGTTTAAGCTGCTTTTCCTTTTTGTCAAAGGAGATGGCTTCCCATTTGGCATAGTTAAAATTGGCAAAACCGGCAACCAGCTGTTCTTTAAGCGAAGGGATAATATCCTGCATATCGCCATTTTGCCAAGCCACCCGCGAAGCTTTCCCCCTTGCATTCGTCCCTTCAATGATCTCGTCGGCATATACCAGTTCGTTCTTATCCGCTAACCATGCATTCAGATGATATTTTCCAAAGGAATTTTCTACCTCTATCGTATCAATGAGCTGGCCTTCCGCTTCGGTAAGCGTCTCTTTAGAATCGTTTTTCTGTACCAGGATTAGGTGCATGCCGACCTCTACATTCGCATTTTCCTTCATCAGGTTCGCGGGAAGCACGGCTACGCTCAACAGGTCTGCTGAGGTAAACAGGTATTTGCGCGCGGTTTCATTAAAAGGATTATTCAGGAACGCTTCTGTAACGATATAGGCTAATATTCCGCCGTCCTTTATTTTATCCAGCCCCTTGGCGAAAAAATAGGTATGCACTTTAGCCGATATGCCGCTCTTGCTATAAGCGGGGTCATGAACCGCTATTTTACCGAAGGGTATATTGCTGATCACCAGATCGGATTGCGCTTTTTCCGTTGCTGCCGTTTCTTCCAGCTTTTTGATCTGAACTTCTATTGGCAATGGATAAGCCGAACATAAGGCGGTCAGGATCTTGCCGGTGAGGATATCTTTTTCCACCGCGTTGACCTGCTCTAATCCTTCAAATGCATCCACCGCTTCCTCAATAAATACACCGGCCCCGGCGCTGGGCTCATATAAGCGTTTCGGCAAAATCTGGGCCTCCCGCATGACGGCATATATCGCCCTGGGGATATAGTCCGGTGTATAATAGGCAGTTTGTGAACTGCTCTTAAGTGCATCGATCGCGGATTTGTAATTAGCAGCGGATAGCTTTTCCTGCAGCAGGGCATGGAGTTCCATAACCTGCGGGTAAAGCTTCATATCAGCAGCTGATGCGCCGTATTTAGCCCATTCTGTTATTTCGCCGGGAGGAAAAAGGACTGCTTTTAAGCCGCCAAACCCGGCATATTTCTTTAGTGTTTCTAACTCTGTTTGGGATAGCTGCTGGCCAGTAAAGTCCAGCGCAATTCGGATGGCCGCAATGTTGTCTGCCATCTTCCTTACCGGATTAAATGCCATGTTACACCTCCTGTAAATAATTTGCTATGGTGCCGATCACTTCATATTTTAAAAAGCGGTCGTCCTCGTCCAGGCCTTTGATCAAAGGCTCGCACAGTTCGAGGATATTGGTAAGCTCGTAGTGAAGAATCCCGTGGTTTGTAAAGCGGAGATAGGTCCTGATAAATTCTTCCTCCAAAACAAGCTTTACGTAATCGTATGCTATGGAATCAGTCATGATAATGGTGTAGGATTAATTGGGCAGCGTATCCGCATCCAGTATGTCCTGGTAGGAAATGCTGAGCGTAATGACACGGCCGGAAAGCTGCTTTTCGCTTAATTCCGCGTGAAGCACCTTATTCCCCGGAAAAGACATCTTTTTAAATACAAAGATGTTCCGGTAATTTTTGGAGAAAGCCGGCTGGCTGAATAACACAAACTCGGGTTTTACTTCTACCGATTGGTTATTGGCCGCCTTGGTGACTTTTTTATCATCCACCTTAAAGCGAAAATCAGCGATGTCATATTTCAGGTTCGTTTTATTATGGTAACCGATATCCAGGAAGATATAATCCCCAACCGTATAGACATGGTTCAATTGCCCTTTAATGCCAAAGGCTTTTACCTTTTCCATGCGTTTATCAGAGCTTTTCGCGATAAGGCTAAGGGCTAAGCCTTTGAGCTGGTTTTGGGACAGGCCGATGCCGGAGATGTCCAATGGCTGCATATCTGACGGAACAATATTTACTTCGGTGGGTACACCTGGGTATCCGGGCAATAAACGGTATTGTGCAATAAATTTTTCACCGGCGATGGTAACCACTGAACCTAAAAAAGTTTTGAGTGAATCACGCAGTTTTAAGCGCAGGACATTTTTAAGCGGCAGGTCACCAACCAGGTCTTTGGTGGAAATATCAACGTATTGAATGGGCTCCGGGGAGACGAAGTGGATGGTTAGGTTTTCAGGCAGGTAAACTACGGGTAATTTATCCTGGGCATAAAGGGTTGGGGCGCATAGCACCAAAAGGCAAAACAAGATGGTTTTCATATTTTTTATTTTTAAAGACAAATACAGGCTCGGAATAAGTGCTGCGTTTAATAGGACTTTTGAGCGTTTTGCAACGCATCATTGTCAATCAGGTAGAGGTAAGAATTGTATTTAAGCTTCGCTTTGTTTTTGCGAATCAGGTCGGCAATAGCGGATGATGTCGATTGAAAAACTTTATCCAGCGAGCTCATGATAAATTGGCTATTGCCGGAGCTGCCATCAATGGTTACGCCCTGCACCGAATTGCTGCCCAGGTCTTTGGTGAAATCACGAAATGCGGATGACGGGACATACAGGCCGGGTAAACCGTCCATATCATAGACATCCAGTTTGACCGGAAGGATCTTCCCATCATATAAGATGGAGGTTACCGCCAGCGTAACCCGCTGCTCGGTAAATCCGTTGATCTGGGCGAAAAGGTAGGTGCCTTTTTTGATCAGGTTATTACCTGCTTTGATATCTTCCAATAGTTTTAGCCGTAAGCGTGACCCTGCAAAGCCTGTTACATTTTCATCGATGACCGCGCTGATAAAAGCCGGTTCCTTTTGAGGCAAAACGGTATTGAAGTCGCCGGAAACTACATCAGCTTTTTCAACCGAAAATTTGACCTGGTTTTCCTTCAGCTTTGCCACCTTTTCAGCGGCCTGCTTTTTCTTCTGCTCGTCCTTATAAGCGGGATCATTTGCCTTGTTGATACTATCCATTATGGCCATTTGCGCCTTGAAAACTTCCATCGGGTCCTTTTCTTTGGCAACAGCAAGTACCGGGCGGATCGCATTAGGCTGCCTGCGGATGGCCTCAATCGCACCGGCTACCTGGCGGTCATTGTTCAATCGCGTTTGTGGCACCTGCCGGGTAATGTTATTGCCTCCTGTACCAAATTTCAATTTCATGGCCTGCTGTATGGAATCCAGCTTTTTCTTTTGCTGATCAGAATAATCATTGTTAAAGGCAGGGTTACTGGAATTTTCACGGGGGATAACATTAACGGCTGTTAAGCCATCTGCCTCTTTATAAGTATTGCGATAGGCATCGAGTTTATCCGCTAATTGTTTTTTCCTGACATCCGTAGAAACCTGGCCGACCGAGCCGTTCAGCCCCACAGTTTCTTTAACAGCTTGTTTCGGCTTGGAAAAGCCGCTCTGCCAGGCATAAAAGAACAGGCACAAAAAGGGCAAAAGGATGAGTGGCAGCACATATTTGGGCTGCTTAAAATTAATTTCCATAATGTTTATTTGAGTGTTTGATGAATTTTAGACAGACGGTCAAGGGCACTGTCCAGTAAGGTGCTGTCTTCGCGGCTCAATTGCTTTTTGCCGGTCAGGCTGTCCACCAGGATTTTAAGGCGCATGGTTTCCCGGATATTACCCGTAGCCTGCATGATCTGGCTAAAACCATCTTCAACCGGGTTAATTTTTTTTGTAACCGGTATTTTTGATGGCTCCGGATGGCGGAAGATGGTAAATGATAAGACCATTGATAACGCCATCAATGCGACCATGCACCCGAAAATGAATTTCGGATATGCCGATACCAGTCGTTTGCCGGCATTGGCAGCAACATCAATATAGCCATCGAATTCCTTGCGGATCTCGCTGTACAGAGTATCCCTGGGATCCCTGTTAGAATGAATTTTTCTCCACATCTTGCAAGTCTTTATTTTCGAGGGTTTTCCAATTAGTGACCAGTACCCCATGCGGATTATTATCACTGCGCGGAATATCCTTCAGGTATCCCTCTGTAACCAGGGAGCGAACCACCGTAGAACTTCGCCTGTCGATTTTTAATTTGCCGTAATAGCGGAAATAGTGTTTGGGCATATCCACCATGATCGAATCCGTTTGCAGGGTCAATACGGAACTCGAAGAAAGAATCGAATTAAAAAATCCATTCTCTTTCAGGTTATTATATTGCTGCATCCCTGATTCATCCACCAGGTACATGGCCTTTTTCATTTGGTATTCCATATAATTATCATCCGGGGTCAGGGAGAAGAAAAGGGAATGAAAAAGATCAACATCTGCCCTGTATTCGGCTGGACGGTTCATTTGCACATCGGTTTGCCTGGCAAGGATGGGGATATTATTATCCAATATATAAATGCTTTTTTGCGCATTCGACACCATTTTATATGCAGACAGGCAATTCATGCCGACGATGACCAGCGAAGTAAGCAGGCTTCCGGCCGCAATGAACGTCGCCAACCTGATCTTGGCTTCAATATTTTTGATAATCATGATATATGGCGTTAAATAAAAAAGGCCGGCCCGCGTTTACGGGTCGGCCTGACATCAAAGGAGAAAGAGAAAAAAAGTAGATTTTAAAAGAAACTGCCGGTCGCCTTACGGGCCATGCTGGCCACTGTTCCCGCACTACGTCCGAAGGTGGATGTTGCTGAACTGATACCAGAGGTAGAAATGATCCAGGTAGAGATACTGGGCACGGTGAACATACAAATTGCCCCGATCAGGAAAACGATGATGACCGTTCCAAATGACAGGATACCGTTTCCGGCAAACCAGGCCATTTTCTCCAGGTTGGCGCTCATCCCGTTTTCACCAACCAGTTCCTTGTATTTACTGATCTCGGAGGTCAATGCGTATTCCTGCATCAGGCCGGTGAGATACATGATCAGGTAGGCGATGCCGCTGTACAGGTTTACGGAGATAAAACGGGCGATCCAGGTACTAAAGCTATCGCGGAAAGCTGGTAATATACTGACGGCTACGGCAAAAGGGCCAAGAATGATCAGAATAGTGGAGTAAATGATCTGTATCATAAAGATGATATACACCGCTAAACGCAGGATCCATATGCCCAGTAATTCCAGGAATTGGGTAAAGAGCAGTTGCATCCCCACGGTAAGCCGGTTCTTTAATTCCAATAAAGGAGAAACCACACTACTGATACCTTGCTTAACCGTACTCGTTACAGAATCCCAGGCTTGCCCGTACCAGGTGTCGCTTTCCTTTTCGGCGACTTCGGTTTGTGCCTGGTAAGTATAAAGGGAATTGGCAACGGCAAGCATCAGGCTGGAGCGGTTTAACCGTAAATTATTGACGATGGTTTGTTCACTGTTAAACATCTGTTCCGTTTGATTGGTTACCAGGTCAGTGGGAAACGCGATCATTTTAACAAAGCCACCCCACCACATGATGACCATGGCCAAACCAAATGGGCGCAGCAAAGGCATGATCTCCAACTGCTTGTCGCCGACCATCATTTCATAGGACTTTATGGCGAAAAAGATGATCATGAAAATCGCGGATAATGCTTTGGCATCAGTGATAAACAGGTCAAAATGAATCCATACGGAATCCTTAAGCCCTTTTAAAAATACCATAACGCCCGCTTCATAAACCCCGTCACCCTGAAGAAATTGTAATGTTTTGGTGTTATCGGTACCCTTAGAAGATTGCGCAAATACAGACATTGTGCAAATACAAAGCAGCATAGCTAATAATATTTTCTTTTTCATTGCACGTGTTGTAAAACTTGTTTGGCGATATGGATGTCAGTTTGCGGCGTCCAGTTGCTGACCGTCACCTGTCCAGCCTGTAATTTTTGCTGCTGGGCGGTCATATTTAAAGTGGCTTGCGCGGATGAGGTTCGGATCGCCCATACTCCGGCCAGTCTTCGGTATTCCATCAGGTAGCGGTGGTAAGCCAGGATGCGTGCGCCACGATCCATGGTGGTGCTGTGCGCGGCATCGATACGTTCTTTCAGCATATCCAGTTCGTTTTTGTACCAATCGTATAATCCTTCGGAAACGAGCCGGGTACTGACCTGTGGCGAAAGGCCCGCTAAAATGGTAGCCGTAGAATTATTAACCACCGGCTTCAGTTCGTTTTGGTAATACAATTGCCAAAGCGGGTCAGCGTCCGATACCAGTCCCGTCTGATTGGCGATCTCAGATAAGGCCGTATTGCGCACGGTATCTGATTGCAATTTGTATTTATTATCCGTAGAGTTCATGGCCCCAACCAATACCAGGCGTTGTGTCTGTGGCCCGTTAGCACTGAGGGGACGTAAATCCGTTTTATGGTAGCTCGGATGAAACAGGCCCCAGGTCAGCCAGTAGTACGGGTTGAGGCTGAGAAATCCGGCCTTCGGTTCAAATTTATTCTGATCCCATTGCAGGTAAACCATTCGTTCCTGTTGGTAGCGAACCGCTTTATCCTGGGCAAGGGTCTGCCCAAAGACTTGATCGATCAGCGAGAGCAGAATAAATGGCAGTGGTATTAAGAAGTTTTTCATGATGTTATTGATTTAAAAGGATAAATTGAGCATCCGACGACGCCAGAATGATGGTCATTGCTTTAAATATTTAGCGTTTTGAATGATCTGGTCTACAATCCGGATATCCTGACTGATGAAGTTGGCAAAGGGATTAAGGGAAGCGATTACGCCCCGTTCCTTTGCCCAGTACATGGCTTTCCAGGTACCATAGGCTAAGCCATCTAATATTTGCAATTGGGTAATAACCTTTCGTAAAAGCTGGTCACGCGCGTTATAATCTGCAAGCACATTATTGCCCTCTTTAAGTACATATCCGGAAACATCGGTTACTAATGCCAGCGACCTCGTTCGCATTTCACCTGCCATATTCCCGGCAAAGACAAGCAGGTAGGGTTCAGATCTGGCCATAATTAAAGCCTGGTTGATATAGCCGGTCATATCAGCAATGATCACCGCGATGTTTTTGACTGCAAGCCCGTCTTTCAGGGCTGAATTGACATTGGAGAGCCCCTGGTAGATCATGGTTTGCGCCAGAATTACAGAGCCGACGTTCGTATTCAGGTCATTAATGTTATTATTGATCTTGCCGAGATACTGGTCATGGGTAAGCTCCGCGCTACTCCTTACTGCCGCGTTTTGCGAGACGGCGATCAAATGCTGGTAGTCGATCACATATTGCTGTGCTAAGCAAGGGGAAAGGGAAAAGGCGAACGCAGCAAGAAATAACCATTTGAGTTTTCGTGTCATTGTTTGAGGTATTTGGCATTTTGAATGATGTCAGCGGCTATGGACTTATCGGCATCAATAAAATTTTGGAAAGGATTCGCCGCTCTTAAAAGCGACGCCAGGCTCGAATATTGCATCATTCCCAACATATTGCCGGACAGGTCCTGGATATTGCTTAGTTCGGAGATCACGTAATCAAAAAGCATTTTCCGGTCTGAAGCTTTCATCTGGTTGACATCCCCAAGTGCTAAAGTCAGGCCGGTTACATAGGCTACCAAGCTTCTGGCCTGTGTGGTAAATTGAAGTGCCGACTGGTACCCTATGGCAATCAATGCTGGATTTTTTTGAACCAACCGGATGATCTGCGCCTGGTTGCTGACGATACGGCTAACCATTGGTGTCGCATAAATGCCGATGTCAGCAATATTAATAGCGGTACCGAGGGTATTATACCGCTGTTGTAAGGTGCGGTACATGTTTTTCGTCTTTGTCAGAAGCGTGAGGTTTGCCTGTTCATTTGCACTGGCTACAGCTTGTTGGTTCTTTGCTTTTACCTGTAGTTTGTTTTCGGACTCCGATTCATCGACGAGTTGGTGAAGGGCGGGAATGTCCAATATCTTCTGCTGCGCAAAGGCTTTTGTTCCCACGGCTGTCCATAGGATCAAAACGAATAATACATACTTCATAAGAATATTGTTAAGTTTTATTACGGTGAAAAACATCCCAGCCCCGGCGCGAACAACTTCCGAAGAGCTGAATCCTAACCCGTGTGGGATATAATTTCTCTAATAAGGCGTAAGCATCTTCTGGCTTTTCGCCCCGGTGTTTTACCTTACCGGTAAACGGTGATGCCAAAGGGTCCGGAAAATCGCCTTTCGGCGGCCAGTAACCATCTTTATGAAAAACAAACAAGTATTCAAAGACCTCCACCGCGGTGCAGCGCTTCCATTTAGGGCGCTTCCACATCAAATAGGTATCATACTTGTAGCCGAGGTGGCTCATATACTCACGGCAATCTTCTGTGAATTTTTCAGTTACCCAGACGAACACCACAAGCTCGTTGGATGCCAGTTCGGACAAACAGCACTCCATAAAATTGAAGGCCCGGAGCGCACGCCACATTTTGGGCGGAATACTGTCCGTCAAAATCTTGTTTGACCTTTTGTAGGCCCTGAATTGTTTCCACGGCGGACAGATCATGAATAGTTCATATCTCATTGCTTCAGGTATTTAGCGTTAATCAATACATCCTTGGCAATCCGGACATCTTCATTCTGCCATTCCGCCCAAGGGCTAAGCGAGCGAAACACACCGTTGATCTTGGCCCAGTACATGGCCCTGTCCATCCCATAGGCTATGCCGCGCAGGATGCGCATTTCATCGGCAATATGATTCAGCATTTTGCCACGCTCACCGGAATCCATCAGGTTAGTTCCTCCTTTAAGGACAAATGCGCTGACATCGGCTGCAAGCATGCTAGCCCGCGTTTTGAAATCGCGCGCGCCCTTCAGCGAAGAGCAATAAAACGGGATCGCATTTGGCAAGCTTAACAGATGCCTCTACATCGCTGATAATATCTGAGCCGCATTCGGCGATCTCTTTAATGGTGGCCAGGTTGTTAATGACGGAAGCGACCTGGCTAAGGCCCTGGTAGATCCTGTTTTGCAGGTCGTTAACAATAACCAGCTGACCGGTTACGGCCAGCTGACCTTTTTGGATAAGGTCAAGCTTATTGTTGGTGGTATTTAACTGGCCATTGATCACGCCGGCATTTACCGCGATGGCGGCAGATACCGCAGGATCAACAGTAAGGGTTTGCGCATTTACCCCGTAAATGCATAAGCAAAGCATTAGTACAAAAATTGACTTTTTAAAGCGGTTGTTTTTCATGATGGCTGTTGCTGGTTAACCTGTGAAATAAAGGCGGGTAAGGATTTCCCGCTGTCTTTAAAATCCCTGATAAAGGCATCAAGGCCTTCAGGGTAAGAACCGAACCGGTTGGTGTAACTTTCCACGGCTGACTTTTCCGGTTTTTCCGTGGTATAAGTGAGGTATTGCTGTAAGGATACTTCTACACCATAGACTTCCCCGACAGCGCCGCGCCGGATATAGACCTCTTTAAACCGGCCCCGGTGTTCTGTATTATCCAGCTGATTAATGGTAAAAATCTTCCGCCGCTCGGTTTCATTGATGGAAAGCAGTGCCGCGATATCATTATAGTTATCCTTGAATTTGGTTTGATCCAGCAGGCAGATGGTATCGGAGTTATTGATAATGCTGTCTTTTACCACTGCATTTCCGATGATATCGCCTAATTCCTGGGTAACAACGATTGCCTCACCCCAAAACTTCCGGACAGTTTTATAGAGGTATAAAAGATAGCCTGCCATCAGGGGGCTGGCGATAGCTTTCCATGCCTCCTCGACCACCAAAGCTTTACGCCTATTCGAACGGTAACGCATTTTTTGGATGAATACATCCATAATCGATAGCGTTACGAGTGGAAAGAGCGTCTTGTTTTCCTTGATCGAATCAATTTCATAGACTATAAATCTTTCGGTAAATAATGATTTATCAGTGTCTTCATTAAGTAACCGGGCAAACTCACCACCCTTGTAGAACTTCTTCAGAACGTATTTAAACTCATCGAAATCAAACACGATCTTTTCTTCAGTTTTGATTTCCGGGATCTTTCCCAAGGCGAATTCATAGAAGGTGTTGAAGCTTAAATCCCCGTTGTCAGTAAAAAACTGGCTGTAGTAGGCGGAGATCGCATTGGCGATCACATCACGTTCTACCTGACTCAATGTTCCCTCGGAACCTTTCCATGTTACCCCGATCAGCGTGCAGAGAAAATCCTTTTTTTCGATGTTGTATTCCGCTTCAGTGATGCGGAATGGATTCATCGTGATCGGATCTTTATCCGTGTAGGTGATGTATTTCCCTTTGTAGTAGGAACACAGGCCTGAATAAGAGTGGCCGGTATCCACAATAACCATATCCATGTTATAGAGCATGTATTGCTCGATCATGGCGTTCATGAAGAAACTTTTACCTGATCCGCTGGGTCCGAGCACGAACTTATTCCGGTTATTAATGCGGCCGGTACGCATGGGCAGATCGGCGGGGTCCATTCCAACTGGGATGCCCTGACGATCGGTAAACCGGAGCAAAAAATCTGATGGCTCATCCCTTGGCAGGGACTCCTTAAAGAAAAAGCATATGGCTGCATCGCAGGTGGTAAGGAACCAATCGTATTCCTTTAGTTCTACACCGTTACCCGGCAGAGCGGTACGAAATAATTCCAGCTGATTGTAGGCGTTTTTGCTGGGGATGATCCCTAACTGAAAAAGCGAACTCTCGATAAAATTAACAGCCTTCTGGATGGCGTTTACCGGGGCCGCCACCAGGATATTAAAATGGCAATTCACCAGCAACTGGCTTTCGCGGGCGACATCATTCAGCAGCAGATCGATATCCTCCACGCATAATTGATTGGCCGGATCGGGTATGCCGGCATGTCTTTTCTTTTTTTGCTCCAGCTTTCGGAGGGTCGTTACCTGGTTTGGTATTTCGATAACCTGGTTATAAACGATCACATCCACACCGGGTACCTTAAAGAGAAAAGACAGGAAATCCACGGGAAAGCCGCGCATGCTTTCCTTATCGTTAAGTTCGATATGTGAGGATACATCAGGCGGCAGATCGATGCTGTCAATATTGACCAGGCTGATACAGCGTACGGACCTATCGCCCATCCTGATCTCGATATCTGAGGGGGCAAGGTTATCCAAAACAATATTGGAACTACCAAAGTCCATGCTCAGCAATTGCAAAACCAACTGGTTCAACTTGCCTTCTTTAAGGGCATTGGCTGATGGCAGCACGTCCAGCACCTTTCCAACTGCCTGCCTGAAATCACGCAATGCACGGCCATCGTAAACATAAAACGCGCCTTTTTTGACCTGGCGCGTGATGGTTATATAGGTGGCAACCTGCATACATTCCCGCCCGTCGAAGTGGGCATTGTATTGTTTTTGCAGGTACTCGGTGGCGGGCGGGCCCTTGTAAGGCGAGCGGCTGATGACATCCTGCTTTTGCAGGAGGTAACCATCACCTAATATTTTCACCACGTTGTTAAGCAGGTGATGAAATTCTTCATACCCTGCCGGGTAGGCGGAATACCGGATCACCGGGTTTACTAATTGAATAATAATGGAGCATTCGCCGTTAAGGCCGATGAGCAAATCGTATTCGCCACCTTTATCCACTCCCGCATAGGGAATGTTAAATAAGGTTTTTACGGCCATAATGGTTAAGGATGTAAATGTTTGAGGTGCGGCTTTTGGAATGAAGGCCGCCCTTTTGTTTGCTGGCCGTGAAAAGCAGGCCGCCAACAATAAAGCCGATCAGGACCATGGCACCAAGCCACATATTGACCAGCGACATGGTTAAAGCGCCAAACACAAGTCCGGTAAGCAGGGAGGCAATGCCCCAATAAATGAACTTGCCTTTGAAGCCTTTGAATATAAGGGGCCGTTGGAGCCCCTTATAAACAGGATACTTCCTGGCCATGATTACAAGCCGAAGAAAGCTTTGATCACCAAAGCAGAAACCACGAGAAAGACGCACGAGCCTCCCCATCCCATTAGTTCCTTATTGATATCCTGGTCACCACTGTTCCACTTGGAGTAGACCCGGATGGCACCAACGATACCAACGATGCCGCCGATCACCAATGTGATATTGGTTACCGGGGCCACGTAGGTTTTTAGGGTAGAGGTTGCTGTGTTCAGACCGTTAACGCCGCTCTGGGCAAATACGGGAATAGACAGGGCCAGCAATACGGCTGAAGCCCATAACTTTTTTGTTTTTGAAAACATTAATTTGGAGAAAAAAATAAAGGCGGAGATCTTTTAGAGCCTGCCGGGAGCAAGCCGGTTATGCTAAAAGAGCGTTCAGATCACGAACAACGCCCCGATTATTTCACCCGATGGAGGGGGCAGTTTAAACACTGCCGGACAAACCCTAACAGGTTTGAACTTGAAGATGGTTACGACAGGAATCTTTTATAGCTTTTAGGGAAAAAGCGTTTCATAAAAACAGGCATTCAGATTCCGAACAATGCCCGTAAAAAGGGACCCGCGAGGATCATAAAAAAAGACGCGAAAAACCATGCGGCTACAACGGCGTCCATACGTTTTTCGCCCATCTGCCAATTGTGGTAGATTTGGAGCGCGCCAAATGTGCCAAATAGGATGGCTAAAACGAGGGCAAAATCAAAGGCTGAAAAGAACGAGTTAGACAAGTCTTGTTTAGCCTGTTGCATCTCGGCAATGCCGGGTTGTGCTAATGCTGCGGCCGTTATCAGGCAGCAGCAAACAGACAAAAGAAATTTCATTCATCAGAAGCTTACAGATTTGATGTACTCGACCGACTCTTCGCGGGCGAGATTAAAAAGCTCTTTAAGGCTCACACCACCTGAAAAAGCTATGGACGACTCCTTACCGGAACCGATGATATCTTCTACAAATGATTTAACGGGATTGACGTCCTCAACAAAGGTGAGTTCATGCTGATCACTTCCGGCTTCCCCGCGGTTGGAACGCAGGTGATCCCAAAAGATCAGGGCTACATAATAGCAGGTATAACTGCCAAACAGCCATAGGGCAAATTTTATCCAGGTCATAATTTTGTGTTTTGGAGATATTGTTTAATGATTTGTTTGAGTTCGGGGTGTGTTTTAAACAGATGCTTGACCGCAAAGGCGACCAATTTGGTCATATCAACACCTGTGGCCAATTTAAACTTGATCAATAAATCGACCGTCTGTTTATCAAACCTGATGTGAACCATACTTTTATGGTCACTGTTGTCGTAAGCCCAAAGCGATTTAAGCAGGGTGTCGTGGATAATGATTTCCGTTTCAGCTGGTTCGGGTAATGCTTTTATTTCATTTCCTGCGTCGTTTGGAGGAATACCGGTTTCAGCGACCGCCTCCGGAGGTTTTTGTTTGTGACGTAAACGATCCCACAAGATCAGTACCGTGTAATAAGCTGCATAAGCGCCAAGTATTCCCAATAGAATTTTCATGCGATTCATAAGTTTGAGTTTTGCATATATTGTTTGATAATGATTTTGAGCTCGGGGTAAGCTTCAATAAAGTGCCTGACCGAAAACGCAACGAATTTGGTCACGTCAACCCCAGTGGCCAGCTTAAATTTGTTCATGAACTCTACCGTCTGCTTATCACACCGAAAGTGAGCAAGGGTTTTATGATCCGAATTGTCATAATCAATAAGGGCTTGCAGGATTGTCGAATCGGCAACCTTGTTGACTTTACTCTTCGGCGTTTTCGACCTGTCAGTAGTTAAGATGGTATCCCGAACAAGCTTTTCACCGGGTTTGACCATTTGTTCCCTTAGCTGGTCAGCTAATGATTTCATTTTTTCCATAACCTGTCGGCAAATATTTCTTCAAAAATTGGGGTGATCACACCATCTAGGGAGATTGGTGTTTGAAAGGTGGTGATCCTTTGAAAATCGATACGGTCAGGTATGGAAGCAGTGATGATCCCGAACTTGGAAAGCTGCTCATTTACCTCACTCATAATTTCGAACTTTACGTTTGCCTTGATCCGGTTGGGGATAAACGCGATATCGACCTTTGGATTTACCTTTTTCAGCACGACGGCAAACAATACGGTGGATTCGAATGTGAACTCATCGTAGGAAAAAGGGCAGATCACCAGGTCTGCAGATTGGAAAACCGGGATCAGGCCGTCATCATCCAGTTTACCGGGAAGATCGATTAGAATTGCGTCCTTTTTATTTCGGGTTAAGACGCTGCTTAACATGGGGAAATTTTCCAGGCTGGCTGGTAAAACATCATAAGGCTCTTTATTCTCCAGTACCTTGGCCTTTTCAAACTTCTGTGATATAGACAATTGATAGTCCATATCAATAATGGTGACCGGCCAGTTTTTATCGAGGCTCAGGAAGTTCCCTGATAGGACGGTGAGTGTGCTTTTTCCAACGCCACCCTTTTGGTTGCCAAATAAACAGATCATATTTTTTTATGGGTTTATCCCTTATCGGGTGTTTGTTCTTGCTTTCTTCTGACGCCGGCGCTTCATTCCGAGCACCTGTTGATCATCCACATCGTCAGCAATGGAAACCGGCCTGATGGATATGGGTTCCGGTATTTGTTCAGCATAGTAGGTCACTGAATCCGGTGGTAAATAATCCCATAATTGAGTATTCGGCGGACGATAGGTGCTTTCTATATTCATGTTTTCGTCCAGCAGGTATTTCAGATTCAAAATCTCGCTGCCTTTAAAAACCTGTTTAGTAGTATGATCAATTACCGTATAACCATAGGGCGATTTCCCTCCGGCTGAATGAAATACCAGGTCAAGCTGAAACTGGCGGTGCATTCTTTCGACAAAATCCGGGGAGGTCTTGTGCGTTAAAAACAACTCCTTCAATTGAGCGATCCTTAATTTATCAGGCCTATACGCAGCGATCTTTTTTTGGAGCTTCTCTTCGTTAATGTAATCTCTGCCAATAAAACCCTGGTTTTCAAGAATAAGGTAGAATTGCGCCCTGGTGCTAAAATGATATTTCATCCCGAACGAATAACCCAAAACCTGATCTATATTCCTGACCGCCCGCACCTGTTCATAATCACGGTCGATTTGTTTACCATCTTTCCCAACCCTGGAACTTACAATATGAACGTGATGATTATCTGTATCCTTATGAAAAATGATCAGGTAAGGCTGGTTACCATACTTCATTTCTTTAAGCCACATGACGGCGGCTTTGGTCAGTTCCTGTTTGTTATATTCCCGTCCCCGCGCCGAAATCACCGCATGGAATTGGGTGTTTTTAATAACCTTATTTTGAGCGGAGATCATCAGTAAGTAATTAACCAGGTCCTGCGGCCGGGGATTCGTCAATGACTGAATCGCACCAAAATTTGCGATAAGCATCAATTCGCCGGTATTACGGTCTACTTTATACGTATTATACTTTACGCCGGCAAAGGTCATTGATGGTTTTTCTAAAATGTGGGCGACCATAGCCTAAAATTGTTTAACATCATTTTGAGATAACAACCGAACAGGAGAGCAACAGAACTAACGAACTTAAGATCATCAGAACTTAAGAACTTGCGAGCAGAATAACCGATGAACAACAGATCATTAGAACAGTGGAACAACAGATCAATCGAACAGCCGAACTGCCGAACAACCTAACAACAAACCGGACGAACAATAGAACAGACAAACAACAGAACAGCCGAACAACAGAACAGCCGAACGCCTTATCCCCATAACACAATAGCAACTGAATGGTACACCTGATCAAGTGATTGCCCTTAACTCTCTCAAGAGCCCATTGCCCTAATGATCTTCCGGAGCGCTACCTCAAAATTTTGCTGTACCAAAATATAATCCTCCAAAAGTTTATTGAAATGTTCTATTATTCCTTGGTTAAGAGCCCCTTTTAATTGCAGGGTATTTGCATGTTTGGCCAGTTGATTGATGTTATTGCCGATTCGGCCCATTTCCGCGCCGGCAGCATCCAGGAATTTGATTAGCTCCTTTGAATTGACGATGGTTTTTTTAGCATCTGATAAAACGCGCATCCTGACCAATTCCGTTTTCGAAATCCCCAACTCCCGTTCCAATTCAGCGATTTCCTTATATTCATTTTCGGTAAACCTGGCATTGATAAATTTAGATCGCTGACCCTCCTTTAATTTCGGCCTCCCATTCAATTTCTTAACACGCTCCATAAAAAAATGAGTTGCGAATTTTTTGAAATCCCCCCGGGAGGGCAAGAGACTTTTTGTGAAACAAAAAGACATCTTGCCGTTGCAAAAGCAACGGAAATCCTGATTATCAATTTGGGTCTTTTTCCATTAAATAAGCAGTTAGGTGCCACATTATCGCTATCATTTCCCTGGCAATTGATTGTTGGGTTGGGTGGTAAACTTTGTTCTCTTTTTCCCCCAGGTATTGCATTAGATCAGTTGAGGTTTCCTTCTCGCCAAAAAATAAAATATTAAAAGGCTAACGAATGGTATAATCTCTATCTTACAAAAGGCACCTTGACATTAGCAAAGAAATTAGTTGGCGAACCCTTCTCAATTGGAACAGCTTTTAAATTCGACTTCAGCTTGTCATTATAATCGTTAAAACCTTCGTAAGCAGCCGAGCGGTCAGTCGCATAGGGTAAAGCCTTCATAAAATCCCTGCTGGCGGCCTTTCCTGCCTTATCACGGTCAAAATAAATATCCAATGATGAGAAGGCCTTGGCTTTCGCAATACCCTGCTGCAATAAAGTAAGTGTATTTAAGACGATAACATTATGGTCAGCTTCGGGATTTTCATATCGCCAGCTCAAGAAGTCAAGAAACCCTTCAAATAGTGCCGCTTTCTTGGGATGGCCCGGAATTACAGTAATTCCCTTATGCCCCATACAGCCTTTAAAATATCGGTTTCGAACTTCCCAGGAATTATGTTCATTGAGCCAGCCTGCTGCGAAAAAATGTTTACGAACATCATTCTCATCCTCCACAAAGTAATACACCTCGCTTAAATAAAATTTGGCGACCTCAAAAACGCCGCGGCTTTTAAGGTAATCCGTAATTGCCGGATGAGCGCCTAAGGGCCGTACCTTTTCAACTACATGGTTCACTTTTACAGGCTTGCGCGGCCTTAATATCCTTGGTTCAGCTACATCTATAGCGCATACGTCCTGGATCTTTTTGATAACCTCGTTAAATCCCAGGTGCTTCCAGTAAGCTAATCCAAAATCAATAATGTTCCCTCCTTTTCCGGCACCATGATCGAACCAAACACCAAGGTCATCATTCACGCTAAAGGATGGATTAGTATCATTATCCCGAAGCATGCTGATGTACATTTTTTCGCGGCCTCTTTTAGGGACAGGCTGATACCCCAACCGGCTTAACAGATCTACCAGAGACGCTTGTTCTTTCAGCTCCCTGGCGGTTAATAACTTTGACATAAAAAATGGATTTGAGTTAAACAGATAGCCGTTAACCGGCAAAAAAACAAAAGACACCTGCTCTTGGAAAGAAAGGCACCTTAGCTATCAGGTAGCTTTGTGTACCGGCAGCGGGTATCGAGCCCGATAATTCGCTTCTGCCGGTATATATTTTCGGGATTACTCACGTCAGATCCTACGATCCGGGCTCTCGCCTGCCTTCGCGCTTTCGATTAATGCGGCTTTACGCTCATCTTCGCGAAATTTCCGGCTTCCCGCCGGATAATGTTTCATCCCCACATGTCAAATAACTTTCGTATGCTATCCGGTTAACCGGAGATCATGTAGCAAAGCAACGGTCATTTGAGATGCCCAAAAAGTTCAATTTTTTGTTGCACCCTAAATTGCACCCTTGCACCCCATTGATTTACAGCAAGTTATTTTGATGTATTTTATAAGATTATTTTGTAATGCACAAAAAAAGCCTCCAGAATTGGGAAGCTGTCACAGAACTGCTATTAAGTGATTAGTAACCTCTTATCACAGTGATTAATTTTTCCAATGCCTGGATGGCTATTTCCTTATCCATCTGTTCAATATGATAAGTGCTTTTACGCATACTATTCCAGGAGATATTTTTAGTATTGCCAGTAGAAAGGAAGGGAACTATCATTCGAAAAATAACACTGATAGAACTGGCGATGATGAGCTTGGCATCGTCCGCGGCTTTTAAGATGATCCCGATCTGGTCAACGCTTAGGGTACAGCGTATTTTGGAGATAGCGATTGGCTGCTTTCGGATATTAGCGTCTTCGGCTACCTGATCGGCCACATATTTGCCGTATCGTTTTTTTAACACCTCACCAGTATTTTGAAGAGATAGCACGAGGCTTTCGCCTGTTGCCGCTATTGGGTGGTTATCAGTATAACCTGCCAGATTCTCCATTGCCTGCTGTTCTAATAGGCGCAGAGAATCGTAATAATGGGTTACGATTGCCTTAATTTTCTTTGATGAAAAAAGATAAAAGGTATTCGATTTCAGTTCCTTCAGTACAGTTTGTAATTCCTGATCGAATTTGCTTTCAATTAATAATAACTGTTGCAGGTCTAACTCCGAAATATTTGTTTTTTGCGGATTTAGCGTGACCTCTACTACTTCGTCCAGCCATGCATAAGGATAGCCTTGCTTGATATTCCGGGGATGTTGACCACCTGATTCCGTGGCAAAGTGACCATGCAATTAGCTGGCGAACGATAGCAGCGAGAGCTGTAAAAACGTTTTCA
>NZ_JBHUON010000011.1:0-126907 GCF_042686155.1 Mucilaginibacter antarcticus
CTCGCTATAGCCCTGATCGTTGTGCAATGCGGCGGAGACCCGGGTTTGTTTTTCAAAACATAAAAATGGTCGGAATTTCTTCCGACCATTCGTGGCCAATTAGCCCACCTTTTTATTTGTAAGTATTTGCACTTACTTTCTTTCACCCTTTAACTTAGATGCTATTTGTAACGCTTTATAAGCATTAACAATACCACCGGCTTTGCTTAAGGTTGTAAAGTCAACTTTCTGGTCTTTACTGCCCGGTTTAAGGGTCATGCTACCTGTAAGTGGCGTTGCCGACTCCAATATTACTTGCTTTAATTGCTTAGCGCTTAAAGTTGGATAATGCTCTAATATCAAAGCGGCCACACCTGCCACAATTGGCGATGAGAAGCTGGTACCATCGGCTGTGTTAAACTCAGCATCGGTATCTATCGATGTTACTTTTGCACCCGGGGCAAACACGTCAACATTCTTCTTGCCGTAGTTGCTGAAGCTGGCGGCTAGCTCGTCACCGGCTTTAGCGCCTGATGCGCCTACACAGATTACGTTAGCCGCGTCGCTTGATGAACCGTCTTCAAAAATATCGTTAGGATATTGTGGTTTGATATCCATATCCTGGCCGTCATTGCCTGATGCCTGCACCAGCAATACATCTTTACCTGCAGCGTATTTAAAGGCTTCGTCAACCCAATCTTTATGCGGCGATAACTTTTTACCAAAACTCATGTTGATGACCTTGGCGCCGTTATCAACCGCGTAACGTATCGCGTTAGCAATATCTTTATCGTACTCGTCACCGTTTGGTACTGCTTTAATGGCCATAATACGAACGTTATCGGCTACGCCATCTATACCGTAGTTGTTGCCGCGTACAGCGCCTATGAGGCCGGCCACACCGGTACCATGAGATGCGTCAGGAGCTTTCAGAATGTTATTTCCATAGGGTTTACCACCGCGTTCATCCGGGTTGTCGCCCATTATTCTTTTGCGCGACTCCAGGTCAGGATTAATGTCATTGTTGAGTTTTTCCATATACTGCGCAATATCTTTCATCACCTTGCCATTATCACCTTCGGCCTGCTCAAACATTTGCATCCATACACCTTTACTTTGCATAATGGTGTCGTTGTTGGTGGCCGTAATTTTTTCCAGATCAGCTTTAGTAAACGTAGCCGATGGCGCAAGCTTTAACTCTCTTTTAATATAACCGCTGGTGGCCATTAAAGCATTAATCATTTGGCCTATCTGCGCGGCCTCGGTGCTTGATTTTTCAAAAGTAGCATCGTGTATTTTTTTTACATTCAACCAGTAGGCATACTCTTTTTCGCTCCCCGCGGGAGCGGAAGTCAACGTGCCATATTTCGGTTTTAGGCGGGCATATTCTCGTATTTCTTCAGTGGTTTCAGTATAGTTAACCTTGCCGCCCGGGCCGCCAAGAAAGTCCCAGCCATGCACATCATCAACCAGCCCATTGCCGTCGTCATCTTTACCGTTAGCCGCGGTTTCTTTGGGGTTTACCCAAAGGATGCTTTTAAGGTCTTTTTGGGCAGTGTCTATGCCACTGTCAATAGTGGCTACTACCACCGTTTTGCCTTTTTTTCCTTTTACAAAGTTGTAAGCATTATTTAAGCTGATGCCGTAATAACCATCGGTTTTCAGATCTAATTGGTGCCAGTTTTTAGGCGCCTCTTGCGCCGAAGCATTGAAGCTAAGAAACAGGGCCGCATAGGTAACCACCCCAAAAGTGTATTTCTTAAAATTAGTCATGTATCGTTAAATTTTGTGTAATATATTAAATATACGGGCTTGGTGAAAACTGACCACATATGGCTTTTTAACGCTGCCGGGTGACAAATGTTTTATGTAAGCTTTATGTAAATGTTTAAAGGTTTAGTTACATAGGGGCGCGTTGTGCGTATCTTTGTTATACTAAAGGTAAAATATCTTTAATGCAAATCAGATCCAATCCTCCCCATTGCCAGCCAAATGCTTTGTTATTAATAATCAACACTTTGCATTTGCCAATGTTAAAAATGTTTGGATGTTGAAAACTTAATTGCCGTAGGGGGCATTTTACTTGTAATTTAAACTCAACTAAAGTTTAATAGTCTAACCTAAAAGTGGATTATTAAACCTGTTCTTAAGCACTAATTAATGGAAGAAGACTTTGAATTTGGTTTTACCGAAGATCCAAAATTCTCGGTAGAGCGGTACGAGGAAATGATCAGGAATCATGACCAGTACTTTTTTGATGCCCAGGCGTTTGAGAACATCATCGATTACTATATCGAAAAAAATGACCCCGCCAAGGCTTTACAAGTAGCCGAGTATGCTGCAAACCAGCATCCTTTTGCGGCGGTATTTTTAGTTAAGCAAGCGCAGTTACTGGCAATTACCAACCAAACCACCGCCGCTTTTGCGGCGCTGGATAAGGCCGCTATGCTCGAAGCTTCGGACGCTGATATTTATATTATCCGCGGTAACATGTTTGAAAGCATGGAACGCTACACAGAAGCTTTGGAGAATTACGAAAAAGCGCTTGAACGCGCCGAAGAGACTGACGAGATACTGTTGCACATAGCCTACGTTTACCAAAATATGGGCGATTACGAGACATCAATAACCTACCTGAAGCTTTGCCTGGAGCAAAACATGGAGAACCAGGATGCGCTGTATGAGCTGGCTTTTTGCTATGATGTACTTGACAATCAAGAAGAAAGCGTGCAGTTTTATCAGCAATATATCGACAACGAGCCTTATAGCTACGCTGCCTGGTATAACCTGGGTAACGCGTTTACCAAATTAAGTTTGTTTGAAAAAGCTATTGACGCTTATGATTATGCCATATTGATCAAAGACAGTTTTGCCTCGGCTTACTTTAACAAGGGTAACGCGCTGGTAAATTTAGAAAAGTATGCCGAAGCTATAGAAGTGTATCGCCATACATTTGAGTATGAGCAGCCTAATGCCGATACGTATTGCGCCATTGGCGAGTGTTACGAGAAGCTTGAGCAGATGGATGACGCGCGTGCTTTTTACAAAAAATCAGTAAAAATGGACCCAAAATTGGCCGACGCGTGGTTTGGCATTGGTGTGACGCTTGATTTTGAGGAACGTTATTTTGAAGCCCTGCACTTTTATAAAAAAGCGCTGGATATTGACGCCCTTAACGCCGACTACTGGTTTGCCATTGCCGATGCCGAATACAAGCTTGGCCATATGAAAGAGGCCGAAGAGGCTTACGAAAAAGTGGTTGAGCTTAACCCTATGGATATTGATGCCTGGTTAGATTATTCGTCGATACTTTATGAGGATGAAAGACTAACGGGCGCAATCGAGATCGTGGCCGAGGGTATAAAAAACAACCCTGAAGCCGCAGAGCTTTATTTCCGCTTGGTAGCTTACCTGTTTGCTAAAGGCGAGTATAACGAAGCGCTGAGCCAATTAGAAATGGCACTAGCTACAGACCCGGAAAAGCATCACATTTTATTTGATTATTTGCCACAGTTGCAAGACAATAAAGTGATATTGGATATTATAAACCGTTACACGCGGTAACCCTTACTTACCTTAAAAAGCTAAAACGTTTCAAGTTTTAGCTTTTTTTTTAGACTTTTACGCCGTTTAGCACCTCACTGGCTTTTATAATGAATTATACAATCAATAATCTTCCGGAACGCACGGAAAAACCACGCGAGAGCGGCTATACCATGGTAATGGACAAGGGCCTGAGCTTACGGCAAGTTGAAGATTTTTTAGAAGTTGCCAGCACCTATACCGACATTGTAAAGCTGGGCTGGGCAACATCATACGTAACCCCAAACCTTGATCAAAAGATAAAAATGTACCAGGATGCCGGCATACCGGTATACTTTGGCGGTACTTTATTTGAGGCTATGATAGTACGTGGGCAGTTTGATGATTATTGCCGCATAGTGGACAAATATAATCTTCAGCATGTTGAGGTATCCGACGGATCCATTACTATCAACCACGATGTTAAATGTGATTACATTAAAACACTTGCTAAAAACTTTACTGTAATATCCGAGGTTGGATCAAAGGACGTGCAGAAGATATTTGCTCCCTACAAATGGATCCAACTGATGAAAGCCGAGCTTGAAGCCGGATCATGGAAGGTTATTGCAGAAGCACGCGAAAGCGGCAACGTAGGCATCTACCGCGACTCGGGCGAAGTGCGCCAGGGTTTGGTTGACGAGATATTGACCCAAATACCCGAGCAAACCATTATTTGGGAAGCCCCACAAAAAGCGCAACAAGTATGGTTCATTAAATTGATTGGCGCTAATGTAAATCTGGGTAACATAGCCCCTGCCGACAGCATCCCCTTAGAAACGCTTCGCCTGGGTATCCGCAGCGATACTTTCGATCATTTTTTGGGATTGTAGCGGGGCTTTATTGACCCGCGTTTAGTAATTTATTTTTAGAGCCTTAACCATACCATCTCTGAAACGCAATATTGTTAATTACTGCCTGATATTTGCGAAAGTAAAACGTTAAATTTTGTTAAACAGGCAGGAAAGCAATTTGCCTTAAAACCACAAGTTTTATATTTGCAGTAATTATTACCTATCTAACCACCCCCATTGTTCTTTATGATACGTTAATGAGTCAGTTAATACAAAGAGAGAACCCACAAAAGAGTTCTCTCTTTTTGGTTTAGTGATTGTTTAATTAAAAGTCCTCGCCTAGTGGTATAAAGATAGCAATCAAAGTCCCCTTGGTTTCTTCCGAAAATATATCAACCCTGCCTTTTAAATATGCCGCGCGGGTTATAATATTTTTGATGCCAATTCCGTCAAAATATTTTCTGTCAGCAGTGTTAAATCCCCGGCCGTTATCCTTTATAGTTGCAGCTATTTGTTTTTCATCACGTGTTAGTATTATATCAAGCTTTGAAGCTTGCGAGTGTTTGATAACATTGTTAACACTCTCTTGCACAATACGGTAAAGCACCGTTTCAATATCACTATCTAACCTACCCTCCATATTGTGGGCTTTAACATCTATTTTTAAATGATAGGAATCAATCTTCTTAACAAAATCTTCAATAGCCGTTGTCAGTCCGTTTTGCAATAAGCTGCCCGGCATCATCTGGTGAGCTATCAGCCTAACTTCTTTACAGCTCTCGTCTACCATGGCCAGGGTTTTATCGCCCAGCGTAACCATAGCCGGATCACTTAAATTAGCGCGGCACAGCAAGCCGCTAAGGTTCAGTTTGACTGCAGAGAACAACTGCCCTACACCATCGTGCAAATCAGAGGCTATGCGTTTCCGCTCATTCTCTTCGGCTTCTATAATGGCTTTTGTAGCCATGGCCTGATGTTTTATAGCAGCTTCTTGTAACGCCGTTTTTTGGTTTAATTTGTCACGGGTATAAATCTGATAACCAATAACAAGCGCGGCTAAAAACACAATTGCTATAACCATAATGGTCATGTTCCGTCGCAGTATCTCTAACTGCTGCTGCTGTATCAGCTTTTGCTTTTTAGCAGTTTCGTACTTTACATTAAGTTCAGATAGTTGCTTTGTGCTTTCAAGATTGATAAACTTATCCTTTGACTGCATAAACTGTTGATGATATAGATACGCGTTTTTGTAGTCGCCAGCCTTTGATGCCGCATCGGCCATGGTTTCGTAAGCTGTTTCAATAATCTCAATAGCATCAATTTTTGTAGCCAAATCCTTACTTTTAGTAGCATACATAATGGCTTGCTGATAGTTATTCATCGCACTATATAAGCCACCAATGTTATTATATGTTGCGGCCATTATCCACTTGTCGTTGCTTTTTTCAGACAGGGCAAGTGCCTTTAAATTGTATTGTAATGATGCACCAAAGTCTTTTTTAAACTTGTAAACAATAGCAAGATTGCTTAACACCATTGATATTTTTGCCGGGATGTTCTTTTTGGTGTAAACCTTCAAGGCATTCTTATAGACCGCCAAAGCCATATCATATTTCTTTTGCTGCTCGTAAACGGTCCCTTTATTGTTTTGACAATCTGCCACTAACTCGTCCTCATTAATTGACGCAGCTATTAGTTCCCCTTTGTCATAATAAGCAAGTGCTTCCTCAAATTTCTTCCAGCTGATGTACAGGGCGCCAATGTTTTTATACACATGGGCCAATAAATTTTTATCGGCTATTTTTTCGGCACCACTTTGTGCCTGGTGATAATGGTTAAGCGCCTTTACATTGTCGCCTTTGTCAGCATAAAGCTTACCTATACTTATTTGAGCGTTAACAAAAGCTTTAGTGTCATTTTTTTTTAAGGCGGTAGCGGCTACTTCTTTAAACAATAGTTCTGCGGTATCAGTGTTCGAGGCTTGGGCATGTGCTGTAGCCAATTTTATCTTAACCCCCAGGCTATCCGGGTGCTTTTTAAATTCGGCAGTATAGGTGGCTACACGCTCCTGGGCGTTGCTAAAGAACGCCAGCGTTATAGCAAAAACAATGAGGGATAGTTTTTTCATTAAGGGTATGCAAGAAGGTTGGTTTAATCAATGGCCTAAAATACAACACATTATCGTAATTATAATGCTCAAAAACGCTGAGGGATAAATATTCCCGCGTTGTATCATTCAAATTGTACGCTCCGTTTTACCAGGTAAGTAAAAATGCCGTTAAAACATCCTTGGTGTTGCGGTGTTATTAGTAGAAAATACTGAAAACCATGATCGAATCCAAAGACACCAAACCAGCAGAAAAAGACGGCAGATACCGTTTCGAAATACATTATAGTGGCCGCGATGTAACTTGCGTGGTTGAGAAAGAACAGAAAATGCTGCATGTAACTATCGACGATAACCTTAACGCCGAGCTGAAAATTAATAACGACGACAGCATCAGTCAAATAGACGGCGCTCAATTGCCGGAGTCATGCATTGAATATATTAAGAAGCAGGTTCTGCAATAAAATATCTCCCTAATCTTCTGCTTTGAAGAAGATTAGGGAAACCTTTTAACCTAATACCTCCTCCAATATCTCGTGCGAGCGGATATTTCCAAAACCTTCAACATGTAGCGCGTAATACTCAAGCAGCTTGGCTATCAAATAACGGCGCTCATCATTGCTTAATTTTAATGATGACAGATTTTCGAAGCTTGAATGCAATAAACTGCCGAAGTTTTGCGTGTGCGGGGGGGATAAATACAAAATACTATCGGGCTTGTATTGTTTAAAAACACCGTCCTTCAAATCAAAGTAATCGGCATTATCTACCTGGTACCTGTCGGGGTAGAAACCCAGGTAGCGGGTAAGTTTTACTAGAAACAGCAAGTGAAAATTAGCCAGGCCGTCAGTTTGATGGTCAAGCCACTCAATGGCGCTAAATACAAAATCAAACATGTGCTCGTCGGCGGTTTGTTGTTTGATGGATTTGTAAAGTACCTCGTTTAAAAAAAGAGCCATGCTACTTTTAATAATATCATAAGGAAGGGTCTGCAATACCGGCGCGGTTTTCAATTCTGATATACGCTGTACATTGCCGGCGGCTTTATGATACACTACCATATCCAACAAATGCAGTGGTTGCAACATATTGCGGCTGATCTTAGCCTTCGGTTTTTTTACGCCGTTAATGATGTACGATTGCAGGCCCAGCTTTTCGGTAAACACCTGCACTATTACGCTGCTTTCGCCGTAGTCGGTAGTTTTTAAAACTATGCCCCGGGTTTTATGCAGCATTGATAAGCGCTAATATTTTAGGAAGAAAAATGATCAGACCCTCAATCACCGCAAACAGTGCTGCAATAACAACCGCCCCGGCAGCAATATCTTTTACATGCCCCGCCAGTTCGTTGTACTCCGGAGATACCAGGTCAACCAAAAACTCTAGTGCGGTATTAAACAGCTCGGCCATTAACACAATGGCAATGCAGGCAACTATCCACATCCACTCGCCCATCGAAATATGCAGGGCATATCCTAAAAAGCAAGCCAGCAACGAGACCACCAAATGCACCCGGAAGTTAAGCTGAGTTTTGGTAGCATGGGCCAAGCCTTTAAAAGCATAGCTAAAGCTGCGGATGAGTTTTTTCATTGGTTCAAATTTACTGAAAAAGACAGTATGTTTAACTGTAAGCCACGGGGGTTATCGTGCAATGGCGCTACTTTGCGCTCTCTAACTTGAAACCTTGTAAAAGTATACTGCCGATAATGTCTGGCCACAATTCGTAGGAGAGCAATTTTGGTAATACAGGCGCTATACTGGTACTTTTCCAGCCGTCAGTATTTATTATACTTATATGCGCTTTGTAGACAAGGTTTTTTGAAAATGGGTTGTACACTTTTAATATCATCTCCTTGTGGATGTTGCCTTCGTAGCTCTGAAAAAATGTAAAACGCATGGTCTTTTCTTTGTTCATTATCGTGGGTACTATCTTGAAATTAATGAGGCTGTCTTTTTCCAAATCTACTTCTACCAAAACATCATCTCCCGGAAAGAGTTGCAATACGCCTTCATCCACTAAATAAAATGTTTCTTTAAAAGGTTGATCAAATGCTATGCTATCGTTAATACGAAGTGACAAGGTAAACGGTGGACGAACAGTACCTTTCTTTGATTGCGCAAATACGGCATGACCGATAAATATTAATAATAGTGTAACTAAACTTTTGGCCGACATAAATGGCAAGATTAAAGAAAAAAAGTAACATTCTATAAATACGTGGGTAAATGATGCTTTACCCTTTTATCTAACAGGGCATCCAAAAATCAATTGTTATAAGCTTTCCATTTTTAAACAACAAATGCCAGGCAGAATCATTAACTACTTTCCCTGTTTCAATTCTAATCGATATTACTTTTTCATTATTCTCCAATGACACATTGGATTGGTCACCAACTGCCTTCGGGAATAGTTTAGCGACCGCGCTCAGGGTAGTTCTATTATCAAACCGTAGTTTTCCGGCAGTGAATATCACACCCGGTTGTCTAAAGTTTAGCGAGCTAATTACAACCGTATCTCCGTAAAGTTCAAAACTACTGCCTTTTATATAAACGTTTTTAAAAGGCCTATCATAGTAGTATGATACACAAACATTCTCCATATTCTGGGTAACGATGCTATCAGGCTTACCAAGTGCAGTGTACAATAGTTTGGTTGTAGTAATCATCGGTATAGTACCATTGATACGTGCTTCGTCCCATGCTATATATTCGGTACCGGTATTTAAGGCTGTATTTTTACCTGAAGTACCAACGGGCACCGCAACCGTATCTGACTGTTTTATAACACTCGTACCATTACAAGAAAACACAAGGGCGAATCCAAGCAAACAGGCTGTAATAATTAAAAGGGTTTTCATGGTGATAAGGTATATGATGTAAAGATATTATTTCTCGCAAAGCTTGTATCTATTAAAAGAAAGCCCTACCTAAGTGCCTTGAAGCGAACATTCTTATTACTCAACACCATTCCTGAAAGCTCAAACTTGAAGGCCGGCAAATTCATCCCCCATAAATACTCTTTTTCATTACAAATTGCCTAATTTTGCAACCTCTAAAAATAAGGGGTAAAATATTAATGTACAAGGAATATAAGCAGTTAAACTTATCGCAAACGGGTAAAGATGTGTTGGAGTTTTGGAAGCAGAACAACATCTTCGAAAAAAGCATAAGCAGCCGCCCTGCCGGTAACCCATATACATTTTATGAAGGTCCGCCAAGCGCCAATGGCATGCCGGGCATCCACCACGTTATGGCCCGCGCCATTAAGGATATTTTTTGCCGTTACAAAACGCTTAAAGGTTTCCAGGTAAAACGTAAAGGCGGCTGGGATACGCACGGCTTACCTATTGAGCTGGCTGTTGAGAAAGCTTTGGGCATCACTAAAGAAGATATCGGCAAAAAAATTACGGTTAAAGAGTATAACGACGCCTGCCGCAAAGAGGTAATGCGCTATACCGATATTTGGAATGACCTTACCGAAAAAATGGGCTACTGGGTTGACCTTGAAAACCCATACATCACTTACGAGAATAATTATATCGAGTCGCTTTGGTGGATACTGAAACAGCTACACGATAAAGGCTTTTTATATAAAGGTTATACTATACAGCCATATTCACCAAAATCGGGCACGGGCCTAAGCTCGCACGAGCTTAACCAGCCGGGCACCTACAAAATGGTGAAGGATACCACCATTACCGCGCAGTTTAAAGTTAAGCGCGATGGCGATTCTGAGTTTTTATACAGCGATATCAATACCGATCTTTTCATATTGGCATGGACGACCACGCCGTGGACCCTACCGTCAAACAGCGCATTGGCTGTTGGCGAAAAGATTACCTATGCCAAAATAGCTACTTTCAATCCCTATACTTTTGAGCCAATCACCGTTGTATTGGCAAAAGATCTGGTGGCAAAATTATTTAAGGCCGATGCCGAGAACACATCGTTTGAGGATTATAAAGGCGGTGATAAACTGATCCCCTGGACTATAAAAGGAACTTATAAAGGATCTGAATTAGTTGGCATTCACTACGATCAATTAATGCCGTATGTAACCAATGCAGATCTTCAGGCAAATGGTTTCCGTGTTATCGCGGGAGATTTTGTGACTACCGAAGATGGTACAGGTATAGTACACATTGCACCAACCTTTGGCGCGGATGACTTTAGGGTAGCTAAAGATGCAGGCGTACCCGCCGTAATGGTAAAAGACGAGAATGGCAAGGATGTTCCGTTAGTTAACAAGCAAGGTAAGTTTGTTGACGAGGTTACTGACTTTGCAGGCTTTTACGTTAAAGAAGATTATTACAGCACAGAAGAGCGCGCGGTTGAAGGCTTTAAATCTACCGACGTACTCATTTCCATAAAATTAAAGACCGAGAACAAAGCGTTTGACGTTAAGAAATACGAACACAGCTACCCGCACTCGTGGCGCAGCGATGAGCCTATACTTTATTACCCCCTAGATAGCTGGTTTATTAAAACCACCGCTGTAAAGGATAAGATGGTAACGCTTAACAAAACCATCAACTGGAAACCGGAGTCGACCGGCACAGGCCGTTTTGGCAACTGGCTGGAGAATTTGGTAGACTGGAACCTGTCGCGCTCACGCTACTGGGGTACACCTTTACCTATCTGGCGCGATGAGGAGGGCAAGGAAGAAATTTGCATTGGCTCTATAGCTGAACTTAACGCCGGGATCGAAAAATCAATCGCCGCGGGCTTTATGCCGCAGGGCTTTGTATTAGAGGATATGCATCGCCCTTATGTTGACGATGTGATATTGGTATCGTCAACCGGCAAAAAAATGGTGCGCGAGCTTGACCTTATTGATGTTTGGTTTGACAGCGGCGCCATGCCGTATGCGCAATGGCATTTCCCGTTTGAAAATAAAGAGGAGTTTGCAAACTCGTACCCGGCAGATTTTATTGCTGAAGGTGTAGATCAAACCCGTGGCTGGTTCTTTACCCTGCACGCCATTGCGGTAATGCTTAGCGAAGCCAGCGACGAGATCAAAGAAATTAATGCCGGAGTTAATAACCCGGGTGTAGCGTTTAAAAACGTCATATCTAACGGCTTGGTGCTGGACAAAAACGGCAATAAGATGTCAAAGCGCTTAGGGAACGGGGTCGATCCGTTTGCTACTATTGAGCAGTTTGGCGCCGACGCACCACGTTGGTACATGATTAGCAATGCCGCGCCGTGGGACAACCTTAAATTTAACGCCGATGGCATAGATGAAGTGCGCCGTAAGTTTTTCGGTACGCTGTATAACACCTACACGTTCTTCACAATGTATGCCAACATTGACAAGTTTACCTACAGTGAGCCGGATATCAATATCCAGGACCGCCCGGAGATAGACCGTTGGATCATATCATTACTAAATACCCTGAGCAAAGAGGTTGATGCTTTTTATGAGGACTTTGAGCCAACAAAAGCGGCCCGCGCCATACAGGAGTTTGTAGATGTTAACTTAAGCAACTGGTTTGTACGCTTAAGCCGCCGCCGTTTCTGGAAGTCAGACGACTCGCAGGATAAGCTATCGGCGTATCAAACCTTATACAACTGTTTAATTACAGTAGCCAAGTTAATGTCGCCTATCGCACCGTTTTTTGCTGAGCGTTTATATACCGACCTGAACAGCATCACCAAAAAAGAACCGTTTGAGTCTGTACATCTTTCCTACTTCCCTGATCATATTGCCGCGTTGGTAAACGAGTCGTTAGAGGAGCGCATGCAAATGGCACAGGACATATCGTCACTGGTGTTGTCGTTACGTAAAAAAGTGGGTATCAATGTGCGTCAGCCGTTAAGCAAAATATTACTGCCTATATTAGACAGGGATTTTGAACACCAGGTTAACCAGATAAAAGACCTTATACTGTCTGAAACCAATATAAAGGATATAGAATATATAACGGATACAGCAGGTTTCATTAAAAAGAAAATTAAGCCAAACTTTAAGGCCCTTGGTGCTAAAGTAGGTAAGGATATGAAAGCTGTGGCCGATGCTATTAACAATTTTACGCAGGACGACATCAGCCAACTTGAAACCGAAGGCAGCATCAATATACTGGATACTAAGTACTTAATTAGCGTAAGCGACGTTGAGATAATTGCAGAAGACGTGCCGGGATGGCAGGTAGCAAATTTAGGCAAACTAACCGTGGCTTTAGATGTTACCATAACCGATGAATTAAAGGAAGAAGGTACGTCGCGCGAACTGATTAACCGTATACAGAACCTGCGCAAAAACAATGGATTTGAAGTAACAGACAGAATTAACGTAAAGTTAACCGACCAGCCATTTATAAGCCGGGCCCTGAATAATAATTTATCATATATTTGCGCCGAAATTTTGGCAGACTCCATAGTAGTTGATAATCAGCTTACTGAGGGCGAAGCCACAACAATTGATGAACAAGAAATAATTATTGCTATTAATAAAGTATAATGAAAGTAGAAAACGAAAAAACCAGATATAGCGACACTGAGTTAAAAGAATTTAAAGACTTATTGTTAGAGAAATTAGCCAGCGCTAAAGAAGAGTTAAATGCCCTGGCAACTTCTTTAAGCTCGCCTAACGCTAACGGTACAGATGATACCGCCGGCACTTACAAAACCTTAGAAGACGGATCTGCAACCTTAGAGAAAGAGCAGATTAACCAATTGGCTGCCCGTCAGAAAAAATTTATTGAACAGTTAGAGGCCGCTTTAGTACGTATTGAAACCAAAACTTACGGTATTTGCCGCGAAACAGGTAAACTAATCCCTAAAGAGCGTTTGCGCGCGGTGCCTCATACCACCTTAACTATGGAAGCTAAACTAAAGCAATAAATGAAGGCTTCGTATTACAAACCTTTTTTACTTGCTTTATTAGTTATCGTTGCCGACCAGGCCATCAAAACCTGGGTACGCATGCACATGTACCAGAGCGAAGAAATTCACTTTTTGGGTGATAGGGGCATGCTGCATTACACCGAAAATAACGGCATGGCCTTTGGTATGGAGCTGGGGGGCGATTGGGGTAAACTTACCTTAACGCTTTTCCGCATAGCTGCTGTTGCCGCCATAGGCTATGGCATTGTGTATTTAGTTAAACACAAGTATCACCGTGGTTTGGTTATGAACGGCGCATTGATATTTGCCGGCGCTATGGGTAATATCATCGACTCTACGTTTTATGGTATCCTGTTTCAAAAGGATGCCTTAGGCAAGTCGCTAGGCCTGTTTCATGGCCGTGTGGTTGATATGTTTTACTTCCCGCTGGTATCAGGCAATTTCCCAACCTGGTTTCCTGTTTGGGGTGGCGAAGATTTTGTTTTCTTCAGGCCGGTATTTAACCTGGCCGATGCATCTATATCCGTAGGTGTTATTTTGATACTGATATTTCAGAATCACTACTTTAAACAAGAAAAACCAGAAGAAGCAGAACCACACAGCGAGATGGTAGAAGATTAACATCCTCTGTAAAAATAATATAATAAAAGCCCTTCGGAGACAATCGGAAGGGCCTTCTTGCTTTAATAGCATTCTGTTTTTAAAATATCTACAATAATTATCCAGTATTGCAGATAATACGTCCCATATTCTACATTTTTTTCACAATCACCGTCCTTTTTCAAAGCAATACTTAAATATTTGTTTTCAAAATTTTATTTATTACAATTTTTCAAGTTAAACAAGCTATAAAAAATCAGTTTTGATGTTTTTTTTCATTTTTATTGTTAATTTTTATAGGATAAATAAAATGTATTGTTAATTTAGCAAAAGAAATACAATAAATAACGGCGTTATTCGTCATTTTTTAATGCTATTTATAGCAAACACTGCATTTATTTAAACTAACCCGGAAATAAATTACACAAAACCGAATAAAAATGATTTTCAGACTTATTATTCAAACAAACCTTATGCAATTACTGCCAACCGCAGTAAAAATTGAGCTTTTTAGGCTCGCAGGTTTGCGCCCGGCTCGAGTGTATGCTACCAATACCCCAAAATCAAAACTCATTAACTAAACATCAACTCATATTAATCACTTAACAAAACACACATGAAAAAAATCGTACCATTTGGCATTCTCATTATCGTTGTCATCCTGGCGCTTACTTTCCCGGGCGCAAAGGCGGCTGCCGCTCCGGCGACAACGTATAACGGGGCTGATATAGCCTGGATGCTTATCTCTACCGCCCTTGTATTATTGATGACCCCGGGCCTTGCTTTCTTCTACGGCGGTATGGTTAGAAAGAAAAACGTTATCTCGACCATGTTGCAGAGCTTTGTTTGTATGGGCTTAATCACCATCATCTGGGTAGTGTTTGGTTTTAGCATGGCCTTTGGCGAAGACGTTGGCGGCTTAGGTTTAATTGGCAACCCTGCCTCTTTCTTTATGATGCAAAACACGATAGGTGTTGCATGGTTAGGCGGCACTATCCCGGTTATCTTGTTCGCAATGTTCCAGTTAAAGTTTGCGGTTATTACACCGGCACTAATTACCGGTGCATTTGCAGAGCGTATCCGCTTTAACTCTTACCTTATTTTTATCACTTTATTCATCATCATCATCTACATCCCGCTTGCTCACGCTACGTGGCACCCAGAAGGTTACTTTTTTAAAATGGGCGTTCTTGACTTTGCAGGTGGCACTGTAGTACACATGTCTGCTGGCTGGGCAGCTTTAGCATCAGCTTTATACTTGAAAAAACGTACCGGCGCCGAAGAGGCACACACACCGGCTCGTATCAGCTACGTAATATTAGGTACCGGTTTACTTTGGTTCGGTTGGTTTGGCTTTAACGCTGGTTCTGCATTAGCATCTGGCGAATTAGCTGCTACCGCTTTAGCTACTACAACTACTGCATCAGCTGCTGCTGCAATGTCATGGATCTTCTTTGATATACTTAGAGGTAAAAAACCATCAGCATTGGGCGCTTGTATTGGTGCTGTGGTAGGTTTAGTGGCTATAACCCCTGCTGCGGGTTTTGTAACGGTATCAAGCTCATTAATTATAGGTATAGTTGCTGCGGTTGTATCTAACCTCGTAGTTATCTGGAGAAGCAAAACCAACATTGACGACACGCTTGACGTATTCCCTTGTCATGGTGTAGGCGGTATGGTTGGTATGCTATTAACCGGTGTATTTGCTACTAAAAGTGTTAACAGCCTAGGCGCTGATGGTTTATTCTATGGTGATTCTGCTTTGTTTATCAAACATGTTATCGCCTTAGTTGCCGTATCAGCCTTCGCGTTTATTGGTGCATTTGTTCTGTTAAAAGTTACAGACCTTATTAGCCCGCTACGTGTATCTGAGGAAGATGAGATTGCCGGTTTGGACGTATCTCAGCACGACGAAGAGCTTTAATCTCTATCACCATAATACAATAAATGGTCAGCTACAATTTTGTACTGACCATTTTTATATCATACTGCCTGCACGGCAGCTTATAAAAGACCTTTAATCGTTTGTTGTTAACCGGTTAAGTGTGAGGGCCTGCTTTCTGTAGTAACAGGAGCAGGCTTTTTTTATTGCCCCGGTTTAATGTTTGGTTTTTGACGTTTAAATTCTAATTGTTTAGCACGTTGTGCTGCTTGCTGCTGCCGTTCTAGCTGACGCTTTTGCCCACGCAGCGCCATTTGCTGTTGCTGCAGCGGTGTTTGCCCCCATATCGGCGGCGGTTGAATCGGCACGCTGACTGATCGCTCCTGCCATTCGCGTATCCGCTCCTGACGGCGCTGCTCGCGGACTGCTTTTTCCTGACCTTTTATTTGCTCGGCCTTTTGCTGAAGGACGTCTTTGGTTTTTTGATCCGGTTTTTCGAAAACTAGCGCAGTATCAGCCTTTTTATGCTGAGCCAGATTTTTTTTCGGCACGGCTATCAGCATAAAAGCTAAAAAAGCGGAGCCTATAATTTTATCTAATATTTTCATAATCACTATCCCTATTGCACCGGGCTTCAACAGCCCGCCTGTTATTATGACATAACAAATTATAAAACGTTTAGTGCTGTAATTGTTTTACGCCGATGAACAAGGCGTCTGGATACGATCAAAACAAAGGATGTTTTTAATTGGTTGGCATATAACACGTTTACTTATACACAACTATATATAAACTGATCTTATTTAAATATTTTTACACGTATTTTTTATTTGATATACTATGAGCACTGCAATAAATATCCCACGCCTTGACTTGAATACCTATGTAAATGGTACTGCAACCGAGCGTAAACAATTCTCTGACGAAATTGGCCAGGCCTTTAACGATACCGGCTTTGTTACTATAACTAACCACGGCTTAAGCAAAGAGCTTATTGACGAACTTTATGCGCAGGTAAAAGCACTTTTTGCCCTGCCCGACAGCGTGAAGCAAAGCTACGAAATACCAGAACTGGCTGGCCAGCGCGGCTATACCGGCAAAAACAAGGAGACTGCCAAAGGCTTTAAAATTCCGGACATGAAGGAGTTTTGGCAAATTGGCCAGACGGTTGAGGGTGATGATGAACTTAAAGCTAGCTACCCGGATAACTTGGAAGTTAAAGAATTGCAAAACTTTAACCCAACCACATTAGAGATTTACAAGAAGTTGGAAAGCGTTGGAAAGCAATTGCTACAGGCCATTGCAGTATATCTTAATTTAGACGAGCATTACTTTGACGATAAGGTAAACAACGGCAACTCGATATTGCGTACGCTGCACTACTTCCCGATTGAGAATCCGGATGCTGTCCCTGCCGACGCGGTACGTGCCGGAGCACATGAAGACATCAACCTGATAACACTGCTAATTGGCGCCAGTGCCGATGGCCTTGAAGTGCTTACCCGAAGTGGAAGCTGGTTCCCGGTAAAAGCGCATGGCGAAGACCTGGTGGTTAACGTAGGCGATATGTTGCAACGGTTAACTAATAATAAACTAAAATCGACCACGCATCGTGTGGTAAACCCTCCCCGCGAGCTGATGAAAGCGTCGCGCTACTCGGTGCCATTCTTTTTGCACCCTAAAGCTGACATGGATTTAACTTCGCTACAATCAACCATCGATGCCGAAAACCCAAAGTTGTACACGGACATCACCGCCGGTGAATATTTGGACGAACGTTTACGTGAGATAGGATTGAAAAAGTAGTTTTTAGGCAAGGGTGGTATTGCAAAATACACCTTTTGATGCTTTCAGCTTATTGAGAGAATGCCTATTTCAAAATATACTGAGTTATAGTCTGTCTAACCTAAAATATCCTAAATGCACTTCATCTTCGCACAAGTTAGCTCCGGGGGCTATTGCAATATGGTACTTATCTTTCTGCGCCTTCGGCAGCATTTCTTCTATCTTATAAATATCATCTACGTCAATACCATACTTATCGTCGATATGCGCATTGGCGCCTTTAACTGACGCTATAGTATTGGTTTTAAAGAAAGCCGCCTTCTTAGCGTTTTGTATGGCCTGGCTGCGGTCTGTATTAACAGACAGGATAACGTAGTGCTGCTCCTCCAACTGCCCTGCGGTATAGCCGCCGAGGTTAATAAAAAACAGCTTGTTGTCTGATGGCACCGTGTTTTCATCCTTTAACACTACGACAATGCTATAGCCTTGCACGGTATTTACCTCGCGCCAACCGTCAATATGCAGGTTGCCTACCGCGCCGCGCCAAAAGGTTTTAATGGCGGGAACCAGCTCTGGGAGCGATGCAGCTATCCCAAAGAAAAAATCATGTTGTTCAACATGCCTGCCGGGCGCTTTTGAGCCTAGTAATAACATATATAGTTTTAATGGTGCTGATGGCTGATCGTTCATGCTTTATTCAAACTTTTAATAATTGCCTTTGATGCTGCTTCACAAAAATCAAGCCCTGAGTAATCTGGGTTAAAGCCACCAATATACGGTACAGCCATTATATAAAGGCGCTCGTTAAAAGCGCCATATTTATCAACCGGCTGGTAGCTGTCATTAATGGCTATGCCCGGTACCCGCAGGTAGTAATTTCCGCCCTCTATCTCCACTCCATCATTGCCGCTATCGCGCTCCTGCCGTGCGTTTTTTTGGTCCTGAAATTGTAGGCGCGCAGGGCTAACTGCATTTTTGCTGATCAAACTTTTATAAGGCAAATCCTCGTAAGCCAGGTGCGCCTGACCCACACAGTCCACAAAGGTTTTAAAATATACCGATTTCTTTAACCCTGTTTCGTCTTTATAAAAATAGGTCGCGCCACCGCTTTGTCCGGGTTCAACATGGCTATCTTCGCCCACAGCTACAATAGTTAATACGCCTGCCTCGTGCAATGCTATCACTTCCTCGCATGAGCTTTGTGGCACGAAGGCAATAACAATTGATATCAACGGCATTAGTACTTTTTTAAGCCGCAAATTATCTTCGGCAGATAAGTATTTTGCCGGATAGTTCATGGAGAAACTCAATATGGCCAGCACCTCTTTCCAATAAACGGATGTTTCATCTTTAATAGATCGCTCAGCCTCCTGGTATTCGGCCAGAAACAAATCAAATGGGTCCAGATGCTCCCTGAATGCCATCGTTGCGCCGACAAATATCTCCAAATTCATATTTTTTTTTTTTTCATAATATTCCGGGCGTTTATCCTTAAATATCTCCTTAAAGTTTTTGTCGAACAGATAGTCGAGTGACATGAAGCCGCCGTTTTCTCCGCGGTGGCACTGCATTTCGGCTTTAGTTAGTGTATCTGTTTTAGATAACTGCGGATCTTCTAAATGGAAACGCACAGCAGGCAATAAACCTTCGCGCGAGTGCATTACCATTTTAAAGCCCTTACTCTCCTCGGCTAATTCATAACGCTTACGGCCGTCAGCATCCTCTGTAAACTCACCATTGGCCCTGCAGAGCGTGCGCAACGCATCAAACGCAGTAAGCGATGAACCTTTGATGGCTACCGGCTCATTCGTTTTGATTTGCAGCTTAGCCGGAGGGTAAGGCGAATCGAAATAGCCGGGTAATTTGCCTTCATTTTTTTGCGGCCAGCGGTGCCCGGTGCATATTATGACATAGTTATACTCCAAGAATTTTTTGCCGGCAATTTGTATAGTTATTATTTCCTGGTCAGCATGATCAATTACATCTGTAACAGTGCTATTAAAATGAATGTTATGGCTGATCTCTTTTTCCTCCGCCTTAGCGCATAGTAAATCAAATTGCGATTGGAGATACCGGCCAAAAACTAAGCGAGGCAGTACTTTATAGTCGTTATAAGACTGCGGTGTGATGTTAAAATGCTGCAGCATTTTTTTTGGCGCTGTTTGTAACCACTCACCCACAGATATCACTAACTCAGGTATTTCATTGCCTGATACATTGGTTATATGCTCGTCGTTAGCACCATCTGCACTGTAGGGCATACCCGAGCCCAGCTGTTGTTTTTTCTCAAAAATATCAATAACCAAATCTTTACGGTTAGCGTAAACCAACTGTTTAAACATAAAGAGGGCGCTTGGTCCTCCGCCTATAATGGCTAAGCGTTTTCTTTGCTCCAAAATTTTAGTGCCGGCCGTTAATGAGCGCAGCTGTCAGACAATAAAACACATCAGCTATTTGTTTTTAGCCGCCGCGTATTTACCACAACCCGGGGGAGTATAATTGACATTTATATATAAGTAGTCTACGCAAACGTTTGCAATGTAACAAGTTCAAAACATTAACTTCTAAATAGAAATTTATCTTCAATATTGCCCTAACAACGAATATCCAACCCCCTACTATATGAAATCATTTTACTTAGGCATCCTGGTCGCTATTATCCTGCTTGCTAACGCGGTGCCTGTCAATGCTCAGACCAGCGGCATAACCTCAGGCGCTATTTACTCCATCAAATCAATATCAAGCGGCAAACTGCTTGACGTTAAAAACTCATCAGTAGATAACGGCGCATTGGTAAATAGCTGGACGGACACCAAATCTGACGCGCAGCGTTGGGTGGTTAATCATTTGGGCAAAGGTATTTATACCCTAACCAACGTAGGTAGCGGTAAGCTGTTACACGCTTCCGCCGCACCCGCCGACTCGGTAGCTATTGACCAGCAAGACAATACAAATGCCGATGATGTTAAATGGACCATTAAAAAAGTAAGCGGTGGCTACAGCCTAATGCCGTTATCAAACTCTAAGTTCGCGCTTAACTTACATAACACCGCAGCCGCTGATGGCACAAAGATCAACTTGGCAGCCACTGCAAAACCCGAGGCACAAACCTGGATCTTCCAAAAAGAAAAAGCGCAGCCCGGCATTGCCGATATCGCAGTAGCAAAAAAAGCTTTTAACGACTGGTACAATGGCTATAAGATAGAAAACCACAACGGGTTTTGGGATCAAGCCGAAATGATTGAGACTGTTTTAGATGCCTATGAGGTTACTAAAGACCCAATTTACAAAACCAAATTTGAAGCCCTGTTTAACAACTTTATCGTTAATCATAAAGAGGACTGGATGTACAATAAGTACAACGACGATATTTCCTGGGCAGTATTATTTAGCGTACGTGGTTACTTGTTTTTTGGCGATAAAAAGTATCTTGAAAAAGCAAAGGACCAATATGACAAGATGTTTAAACGTGCCTTTACCAACACCTATGGCGGTGGCCTAATATGGTACGAAACCAAAACTTCTAAAAACGCTTGCATTGAAGGCCCGGCGTCTGTAGCCGCTTGTTACCTGGCTAAGGCTACCGGCGATAATACCTATTACGATAAGGCCATTGCTTTATATAGCTGGTCAAAAATTTACCTGTTTAATCAAAACACGGGCAAGGTAAAAGATAATGTAGACTTAAACCGCCGTACCGGCTTGCTACGCACCAGCGATATTAGCTTCACTTATAACCAAGGCACTTTTTTAGGTGCGGCTACCATGCTGTATAAATATACCAAAGAAGCTTTTTATTTAGCCGATGCTCAGAAACTGGCCCAATTTACCCGTGATACCATTTACCAGGGTAAAGTGATGAACAACGAGGACAACGGTAATGACCTGCCCGGCTTTAAAGGCATATTTGCCCGTTATGCCCGCATGTATACGCAGGAAACCGGCAAAACGGATCTGGTTGACTGGCTTAATCTTAACGCCAAAGTGGCTTACAATAACCGCAACAGTTATGGCATTACACAAACCAAATGGGCTACCCGTGCCCCAGAAGTTGCGCCGGTATTAAAAAGAGGTTTCGGGCCATCAACAGCTATCTCTTTATACTTTAACTCCTATCCGTTTAAGAAATAAAACCACCTTGTGATATTTGGGAGCCCCTGACTTAGTCGGGGGCTTTTTGCTTTGATGGATTATTTTCTTAATGCTAAACAATGTTAATGTATGTTAACAAAAAGGGCCGCTTTTACCGCCCTGCTATATCTTCGTTTCACCAATTAAAGTTGACATGAAGAGAAAACTAAACCTTATCCTTATAGCTATCACGCTGGCCATATTTGGCATTATGTTTTTCCAGGTCGACTGGACATTCAAGACGTTCAATGCCGAGTTAAACAGGCTAAATAAAAACGGCAATTATGCTTTAACTGAAGCATTGGATAGGCATAACAGCGAGCAGCGGAGTGCTGACTCGGCATATATTTATACCAACCTAAAAAAATGGGTGGATACAGTGAAGATGCATTATATTAATGATGGCGATTCGCTGCATATAGATCTGGATTATGTACATCCAAACATTGAGCATCCTACTATGCATACCGGCTACTACATGCATATTAGTATGCCGTCGCCAAATGGGGTTTCCATCATGTCGCCCAGTATGCTGAGCAATGGAAAACTTAATAATTCTGTAATACAAGTCAATCAAAAAAACATGCGTTTGGACGATTCGCTTTTGAAATTTTTTCATAGAAGCCCCTTTGTGGACGAGGAAAGATTTTTCTACGATTTGGAGCATTCAACCCCGGTTGCAGCGTTCAAAACAGATAGCGCGCGGATAATGAAATATTTTAAAGAACGCCTGCTATTGTATGGTATAAACGGCCTTGACCAAACAGCGCGCATTTGCTTTGCTGCATCAGATACGGTTAGCGCACCCCAATATGCTGTAGAAAAGTTTATTCCTTTCCGTCAAAATGTATTACACCGTTATCCAAATAAACAATGGGTGGGTTTCTATTTTCCGCACCGAAACACATGGGTAGCGAAAAAAATGATCTACAAGGTCGGTATTTCTGTGGCGTTAATATCACTACTGATACTGTCCTTTCAGTTCCTTATCAAGATCATCAAACAGCAAAAACAACTGGCCGATATAAAAGATGATTTTATAGATAACCTTACGCACGAATTCAAAACCCCAATTGCCACCATATCCGCCGCTATTGAGGGGATGCAAAAATTTAACGCATTAGAGAATAAGGAAAAAACGGAACGCTACCTTGAAATATCTAAAAGCGAACTCAACCGCTTAAATGATATGGTAACCAAGCTGCTCAATATATCTGTTTATGATAAAAATAACTTAACGCTTACCCTGCATGATGTAGATGTGACGGCGATGATTGATGAAATTGTAAGCATGGAAAAGTTTAGGGCGGTTAAACCCGTACAGTTTAATATTGATATAGCTGAAGGCGTTAAACAGGTGCCCGCCGACCCGCTGCATTTTAAAAACGCACTGATTAACCTGGTCGACAACGCCGTTAAATATTCAAAAGAGTCAGTGACTATTAGCATAACCGCCGTGAAAGAAAGCGGCTTTGCCTGCATCACTGTAAAAGATAACGGAATAGGCATACCATCCACCGAGGTAAAAAACGTATTCGACAAGTTTTACCGGGTGCCAACCGGCGATTTGCACAACGTAAAGGGCAGTGGGCTGGGCCTAAGTTATGTTCGGTCTGTAATTGAAGCGCACGGCGGCACCATAACAGTAAACAGCGAAATTAATGTACAAACAGCGTTCATCATTTCTATACCTTTAAAATAAATGAGCAACATTAAAGTTTTACTCGCCGAGGATGAGTCCTCCCTGGCACACATCGTTCGCGAAAGCCTGGAAGAGCGTGAGTACAAAGTTATTTTATGCCCTAACGGCAAGGTTGCTTTAGAACAGTATGAAGCACAGAAACCGGATATATTGGTACTTGATGTAATGATGCCGCTAATGGATGGCTTCGAAGTGGCGCGTAGGATAAGAGCGACGGACAGACAGACGCCTATCATTTTCCTGACCGCGAAATCGCAATCAAAAGATGTAGTAGCGGGCTTTGAGATTGGCGCCAACGACTATCTTAAAAAGCCTTTTAGTATTGAAGAATTGATTGTAAGGATACAAGTGCAGCTAAGCCGGGAGGGCGTGTTGTCGGCCCGGCCTTTGAACGAGACCGACATTTTTCAGTTTGCTGAATTTGTGTTCCGTCCGCGTAAAAATGTGGTCGAACAAGGCATCAATGTTACCCAACTCACGTCGCGCGAAAGCGAATTACTAAAAATGCTTTGCCAAAACCATCAGCAAGTTGTTAAGCGCAACGATATCCTGGAAAAAGTATGGGGTAGCGACAATTTTTTTAATGCTCGCAGCCTTGATGTGTTTATTACCAAGCTACGCAAACACCTGGCCGGCGACCCATCGGTACAGATCATTAATGTGCGGGGAATTGGGTATAAGCTGGTCTATTAACACCCAAAGGAATACCTTGACGCTCAACGGTTAAGCGTAGCGCCAACCAATGCTTAAGCAGCTCAACACGACGACCTGCTTTCTATTTCTTAGAACAACTTGCTGCTTTTGCCCGTGTCTTCTCTATTACCTCAACATAATAGCTTTCGTATAGCGGTAATATTTTGCTTAATTCAAATTCTTTGGCGCGAGCCAGGGCGTTTTCTTTAAACTGCGCCAGGCGGGCTTCGTCTTCCAGCATATAAATGGCTTTTTCGGCCATGCCATCAATGTCGCCAATGTCTTTTAAAAACCCGGTTACACCATCAACATTCAGTTCTGGCAAACCACCCGCGTTGGAGCTTAATACAGGCACCTTGCAAGCCATAGCTTCCAATGCTGCCAAACCAAAGCTTTCAGACTGCGATGGCATCAGGAAAAGGTCTGATACCGACAGAATTTCCTCAATAGCATCTTGCTTGCCTAAAAAACGCACATCATTAGCAACACCAAGGTCGCGGCATAATTGCTCGCATTCGCTCCGCTCCCCACCATCGCCTACCATCAAAAGTTTCGATGGTACTTTAGCGCGCACTTTGGCAAATATCTTTACTACATCATTAGTACGTTTTACCTTGCGGAAGTTTGAAGTATGAATCAGTATCTTTTCACCCTCGGGCGCTATAGCCTTCTTAAAGTGATCTTTAGCCTGCAAATTGAAGCGCTTTAAATCAATAAAGTTGGGTATCACACGGATATCGTTCTCTATCTCAAAAAACTCATAGGTGTCTTTGCGCAGATTCTCAGAAACCGCGGTAACACCGTCAGACTGATTAATAGAAAAGGTTACTACCGGTTTGTAGGTGCGGTCTTTACCTACCAAAGTAATATCAGTACCGTGCAACGTGGTTACAACCGGGATGTACACACCATATGTTTGCAGTATCTGCTTAGCCATAAACGCTGCCGAAGCATGAGGTATAGCGTAATGCACATGCAATATGTCCAACTTTTCAAACCGTACCACATCAACCAGGCGACTGGCTAGGGCAAGTTCATAAGGCGGATAGTCAAACAGCGGATATTTAGATACGGACACCTCGTGATAAAACAGGTTTTCCGAAAAGAAATCCAATCGGGCGGGTTGGTTATAAGTGATAAAATGCACCTGGTGACCGTTATCGGCAAGGGCCTTACCCAACTCTGTGGCTACAACCCCGCTACCGCCGAAGGTAGGGTAACAAACTATTCCGATTTTCATCTATTGCAGATCGTGATAAATTATGTGCAAGTTTAACAGCAATAAACGGGAATAGTGTTTGCCATTTGTAATAATAATGTGATGAGCTTAACACTAAGCGCAGGTTTTGCCGTTTATTATAAATACTTGAATTATGGAAAGCGCTATAAACATAGATATTAAAGCTATACAACACATTGGCATACCGGTTACTAATATTGTTAATTCGGCCATATTTTACAGTAAGTTGGGTTTTGCTAACGCGATGGAAAGACCATTCGTCCATAATGGCGAACAAGGCACTTGTGTAATGATGAGACGCGGAGATATGATCATTGAATTATACCAGATGCCGGATAGTGTACTGCCCGAAATAGCATCGCGAAAAGACGGACACATAGACCACGTAGCCTTTGATGTGCCTGATATTGACGATGCCTATGCTACCGTGAAGGCCGGCGGTTTCAACATTCTTGAACCAGCGCCGGTATTTTTACAATTCTGGCGAAACGGCTGTAAGTACTTTAACATCACCGGACCTGATGGAGAGCGGTTAGAATTTAACCAAATATTATAGCCTTACCGAAAACCCTCCCCGGAATGAGGGCGTTAATAAATATAAAAGTCTCCCCTGCCGGGGGAGATTTAGAGGGGGCTACAACCCCTTCGCAATAGCCTTATAAACCACGTCTTGTATCCGTGGCCTTATGTTAAGGCTACCTAGTCTGCTGCTCACCGTTGGGTAGGTACGGTTTGACAAAAAGACATATACCAGGTTATTTTTAGGGTCAACCCAAACGCAGGTGCCGGTATAGCCTGTATGCCCGTAGGTTTGTGGCGATGCCATCTCTGATGGGTATTTGCGCTCGGCAATGGGGTCCCACATATCAAAACCATAACCACGGCGGCTTATAGGCGATTGCTTCGAAGTAAACAGCTCAACCGTTTGTGGTTTTAAAAATATGTCGCCGCCATAGCTGCCTTTATTTAGCAGCATCTGGTATAAAATAGCTACGTCATTAGCGCTGCCAAATAAGCCCGCATGCCCTGCCACACCACCCATAAGCGCGGCGGTCGGGTCGTTTACATAACCCACTAACTCAGACTTACGATACACAGGGTCAACTTCTGACGGGATGATCTGGCTTTCGGGAAAACGGTACAGCGGTAAAAAGTCTGCAGTTTGCATGCTCAGCCGGTTATAAAATTGCTGCTGGGTATAAACATTGATGGGTGTTTGGGTAATACCCTCAATAATTTGCTGCATAAACAACATGCCCACATCGCTGTAAACATATTGCCCGCGCGTTCTAACCGCCGAGTAATACATGGCCGGCAGCATAATGTCTTTGTAATAATCTTTACGTAAAAAGTAATTGTTGTTAACCTTTACCGGGAAAGCAGCCGACGAATCGACCGTATGGTCGGTTGGTTTGATAACACCAAAAGTTGATATATCAGGTATTAACCCGGCCTGGTGCATCAATAATTCGCGCACTTGGATATTTGCTTTATTGCTATTGCGCGCCAGCGGCAGGTAATAGGCCATAGTCGAGTCAATATTTAGCTTACCTTCTTCATAAAGCTTCATAGCTGCAATAGTAGTCGCCGATGTTTTGGTCATTGATGCCAGGTCGAAAATATCAGTGATCTTGTCCGGGGCGTCAGCGCTATAAGTATGATAACCGTAAGCTTTGTTAAATATTACCTTACCATCTTTTGCCACTAATACCACGCAGCCCGGTGTGGCGTGGGCATTCATGGCTTCTTTGGCAATTTTGTCAATATCCTGCAGGTTGTTCGTGTTAATTCCGGCTGCCTCGGGCACGGTATATTGAAGGCGGGTTTTTTCGGTTGTAGAACCCATGCCGGAGCGATAGCGCTGGGTGATACTAGTAGCCAGCTTTTGTGTAACAGCTACCCCGCCAAAAATAGCCTGGGCGCTATAGTACGCGGCAATAGCCGACTCGCGCTCAGCATATAGTATCGGCGCTGTAACCTCGTCTATCAGCGATAATTTCCCCCCGTTACCAAAGTAAGCTATTATTACGTTTTTTACTTTTTGGTTATCGGTTATCAGTTTAATCAATTGCTGGTTGTTAAGATCGGGCTCGGTTAGTTGAAAGATTATTGTGTTAAAAGGGCGCAGATCAACGGCCAGGTAACCCGATTGCTTTCCCTTATCATAGCTGGCTACGCTGATAGATGTTACCCGGGTATACTTGTTAAGCAAACTGTCAAAGCCGGCAGCCTGGGGGTTTGACAAATGGATACTGGCAATTTTAAGATTACCAATATTACGCAGGGGTATCATATTATTGGTATTATTAAACAATACGGTGGACTGTTGAGCCAGTTGTTCTTCTTTTAAATAATTGAGCCCGCTTGTTTGTGCGCAGGCGGTATTAAATAAAGTAAATACTAATAAAATTAAAAGTAAGCAGTGCGGCTTATTTTTTCTCATACACCTTCTCTCCGTTTATGTAGGTTTTTAATACGTTAGTTTTTGGCAAATCGGCGGTTTTGGCCTTCATCAAATCGTTATCTAATATCACAAAATCTGCATATTTACCCACCTCTATGCTACCTTTTTCTTTTTCTTCAAAATTAGCTTTAGCGGCCCAAATGGTCATGCCCCTCAAGGTCTGTTCGCGGCTTAAAGCGTTCGCCATCTGGAAACCTTTTTCAGGAAATCCTTTCAGATCCTTACGCGCAACAGCGGCATAAAAGGTGTAAAAAGGATTAATGTTCTCTACCGGGAAGTCTGTGCCTAAAGCTATCCAGCCGTTTTGTTTTAAAAGGTCTTTAAAAGCGTAGGCGGTTTTTAAACGCCCTGCACCCAAACGTTGCCCTGCCCAATACATATCAGATGTAGCATGAGTAGGTTGCACCGATGGTATGATGTTATTATCACCAAACATTTTCACATCATCGGGCGATACTATCTGGGCGTGTTCAATGCGCCAGCGCTTGTCGTTTTTACCTTTTAATACTGTGGCATATATATTCAATATCGCACGGTTGGCCGAGTCGCCAATAGCATGGGTGCACATCTGAAAGCCTTTGTCGGCTATCATTTTGGCTACTTCTTCAAAGTGCTGTTTAGTACTTAGCAAAAAACCGCTTGACGCAGGCTGATCAGTATAAGGTTTCAGCAAACACGCGCCGCGAGATCCAAGGGCGCCATCGCCGTAAACCTTAAACGCGCGCACATTAAGGCGTGGCGTTTTAAAAATGCCGCGCTTAAACAAATAGTTATAGTTTTCTTGCTTATCGGCCAGCATCAGATACATGCGCATCTTTAGCGAACCTTGTTTTTGCATTGCGGCAATGGTATTTACCATAGTAAAAGGCAGGCCGCAGTCATCAACCGTTGTTAAGCCAACAGCAAAGCAGTTTTGTTGAGCGCTTATTAAAGCGCTTTGGGTAAGCTGTTCTGTAGGGTCAGGTATTTTACTTATAACGATACCGATTGCGTTATCTATTAACAACCCGGTAAGTTTACCGTCAATAGTTTCAATTTCGCCCCCCGCGATTTTTTGCCCTGGTTTTATACCAGCCACATTAAGTGCGGCTTGATTAACAATTGCGGCGTGGCCGTCTACCCGGTTCAATATCACCGGCCGAACCGGGAACAGCGAATCCAACTTTGCTTTGTCCGGGAACTTTTTGCCCGCCCATAAGTTTTGATCCCAACCATTCCCTATCACCCACCCGTCGGGATTACGGTCGGCAAATACCTGAACGCTGTCCACAACCTGACTCCAGCTGGTCATCTCCTTCAAAGGTACTTGCTGTAAACCCAGTCCGTATTCGTAAAAATGCGTGTGGGCATCAATAAAACCGGGGTAAACGGTTTTCCCCTGTGCATCTACAACCTCGCGCGCCAGGTATTTATCTTCTAAGGAATCAATATCGCCGACGGCAATAATTTTACCCTTATTCACTACAAAGGCATTGGCTTTACTAAAAGCACTGTCAACCGTATAAACTATGGCATTCTTTATTAACAGATCGGCATTGTAATTCTTTTGTTTACAGGCTGCAAGCAAAAGCAGCATTACGGGCCAAAGTTTTTTCATAGATGGATGTGGGCTAGCGCTAAATAAAGGATAAACAATGATAAAGCAGTAAAGTTAGTTGTTAAATGATAATTTGCGCTGAAGAGGGGTTTACGGTCATTCTAAACGATGGACTTGAAATCCCTCTTTTAAGGATAAAAAACAGGAAAACTTGTGCCGTCAAATGCCTAATTTAGCGGCGATAAAATCCCGCACTTTCGGGAGGAGAGAAATTTCACAGATGTCAGATATAATTCAGCTTTTACCAGATTCCGTTGCCAACCAGATCGCCGCAGGCGAGGTGGTACAGCGGCCCTCATCTGCAGTGAAAGAACTGATAGAGAACGCCATAGATGCTGGGGCTGATAAAATACAATTGATAGTTAAAGATGCTGGCAAGGCCTTGCTACAGGTTATTGATAACGGCTGCGGCATGAGCGGTACAGACGCACGTATGTCTTTTGAACGCCATGCCACATCAAAAATTAAAAAAGCCGAAGACCTGTTTGCCATACGCACCATGGGTTTCAGGGGCGAGGCCATGGCATCAATAGCGGCTATTGCTCAGGTTGAGCTTAAAACCCGGCGCCATGAAGACGAACTGGGTACACAAATTTTTATTGAGGGCTCTGAGGTTATTAAGCAAGAACCTTGTTCGGCAGTAGCGGGCACATCTATATGTGTTAAAAACCTTTTTTATAACATCCCGGCGCGCCGTAATTTTTTAAAAAGCAACCCTGTGGAGATGCGTCATATCATAGATGAGTTTCAACGGGTCGCTTTGGCTCACCCTGCCATATTTTTCACCCTTCATCATGATGGGCAAGAGGTTTATCACCTGCCGGCTACAAGCTTAAAACAGCGCATTATCCACCTGTTTGGCAATAACTACAACCAACGGCTGGTACCTGTGGAAGAGGACACCACCATTATTAACCTGCGTGGCTTTGTGGGCAAACCCGAATTTGCCAAACGAACCCGCGGCGAGCAGTTCTTTTTTGTAAACAATCGTTTTATTAAAGATCCGTACTTAAACCACGCAGTATTAACCGCTTTTGAAGATTTACTGCCGGATGATACCTACCCATTGTATGTATTGTTTATTGAGATAGATCCCTCAAAAATTGATATTAACGTACATCCTACAAAAACTGAAATAAAATACCAGGACGAGAAGGCTATTTACGCCATTATCCGCTCGGCGGTAAAACGTTCTTTAGGCCGGTACAATATCACACCAAGTTTAGACTTTGACCAGGAGAACAGCATTGAACACCTGATAACACCAAAGCCTTTTGCAGAGATTGTTGCCCCGGTTATTGCTTTCAACCCCAACTTTAACCCTTTTGCCAAAGCCGAACGCGAGTTGCCTTTTTTAAGAGAGACAGAAAAGAGCACTGGCGGCAGTAGCAACGTTGGATATAACCCTAAAAGCAACTCCTTCCCTAATAACTGGGATACATTATATGAAATAAGCCAGCGCGAAACAGCGGTGCAGCAGCAAATGCACGTTGAAGAAACTGTTGCGGTAAATGAGCAGGAAATTACTAAATCAACTGACAGGCAGTTTTTTCAGATCCATAACCGCTTTATCATGTCGCAAATAAAGTCTGGCTTTATGCTAATTAGCCAGCAAGCCGCCCATGAGCGCATTTTATATGAGCGGTTTTTACAGCAGCTGCAAAACCACTCGGGGGTAAGTCAGCAAAGTTTATTCCCTCAGTCGGTTACACTAAATGGTGCCGATTATGAGTTATTGAGAGAGTTATTGCCCGACATTCGTGCACTGGGTTTTGATATCCGCGAGTTTGGTAAAAATACTGTTGTGGTTGAGGGCATACCTGCCGAATTGAACAATGTAGGTGAACATGAATTATTGGAGCGTTTGCTTGAAGGATTTAAAAACAACCTATCTATTTTAAAAATGGACAAGCGCGATAATCTTGCCCGCTCACTAGCCCGCAACGCCGCCATTAAGGCTGGCGCCAAGCTGTCTCAGGAAGAGATGAATCAACTGACCGACCAGCTGTTTGCCTGCCAAATGCCTAATGTGGCATTAAATGGCAAGCCTGTAATTAGTACTTTTACTTTAAACGAATTATTAGAGCGGTTTGAAAAATAACGCCAGATAAAAACATACGCCTATAAATGATGCAATCCCCATTCGCCAACCTGCCTTCGATCACTAAGAACCTGCTGATCATAAATATTATATGCTTTTTGCCTTTTTTAGTTTTTAGTGGCGCGCAAACCGAGCAGCTGTATAACCTGATGTCGGCGCATTACTTTGATTCGCCATTATTTAAGCCTTGGCAACCACTTACTTATATGTTCTTTCATGGTGGCTGGATGCATATTATCTTTAATATGTTTGCCTTATATTCTTTTGGTTCGATATTAGAAAACAGTATGGGGCCTAAGCGCTTCATCAGTTTTTACTTTATCTGTGGCTTAGGCGGCATAGCCCTGCAGATGCTGGTACAGGCTATTGAGGTACACGGTATTTTAGGTACGTTTACAACGCCGGATATAGAGGCTACTTTTAATCGTATCCCCTATGCCGATGCCAAGAAACTGGCAGGTATATACTTTTCATCAATGGTTGGGGCATCGGGCGCTATATATGGCCTGTTGTTGGCATTTGCAATGATGTATCCTAATGCCGAACTGATGATTATGTTTATACCAGTACCGGTAAAAGCAAAATACATTATGCCAGCCTACATACTGCTTGAATTGTTTTTAGGCATACAGCAGTTTGGTGGCGATAATATAGCCCACTTTGCTCATCTTGGCGGTGTAGTGTTAGGGTTTATATTAGTAAAAGCGTGGCGCTTACAAAGCCCGGGGAATTATAGATACTAAGACTTTTTAGCGATGACGTTCTGGCAAAATATATATTACAAAATGTTTAAATCGGGCAGTAAACTGTACCTGCTTATAGGCATTAATGTGTTTGTGTTTTTGCTTTTTGGTGTGTTAAGCGTACTTGAAAAACTAACTTTACGCACCAATTATGTTACGGCCTATACATATGAGTATCTGGCCATGCCCGCTTATTTGCCTAAATTGCTTGTTAGGTTTTGGACACCATTAAGCTACATGTTTATGCATGCCGATTTTTGGCATGTATTATTTAATATGATGTGGCTATTTTGGATAGGGCAGATCTTTGAAGAGTTTTTAGGCAACAAACGCATTTTAGGTTTATATCTTTTAGGCGGCCTTGCAGGCGCGGTAGTATTTATTGCCGGTTATAACCTGTTCCCGCTGCTTTCTAATAGCACCGTTCTGTTAACAAGTAATGTCGTAGGCGCATCGGCTTGTGTAATGGCGGTAACGGCAGGCGCGGCCACCATAGCGCCAAACTATGCCATAATGTTATTTGGGGTAATCCCCGTTAAACTTAAATGGATAGCTATAATTTATGCAGTATTAGGGTTTTTGGGAATGGTTGGTAGTAATGCCGGTGGGCAGATGGCACACCTTGGAGGCCTGATATTTGGCTTCATCTACGTGAAACAACTGCAAAAAGGCCGTGATGTGGTAGCGGCAATCGCCGGTTTATTTAAACCCAAATCGAAACTTAAAGTGGCATCAACTAACAGGGATAAAGTGTCTAATAATACACCACGCCAGGACGAGATAGACCACATCCTTGATAAAATATCTACCACAGGATATGATAACCTGAGCAAACAAGAAAAGGAAACACTATTTCGCGCCAGCAAAAAATGAAAAAAAAGCAACAGCATACGCTGCCTTTTATTGACAAGGTTTTTTTATGCCTAACCATTGGCTTATGCCTGGCTCTGCTATTAAGCTACGTTGCGTCGTTTACCGATCCAAAAAAGATATGGCTTATCGCGTTTTTTGGTTTGGCATACCCGCCGTTATTGCTGGTAAACCTATTAATGGTAACATACTGGGCCTTGCGTAAAAGCAAGCTTATTTTACTACCCCTGTTAACTATACTTTGTGGCTTTGGCATATTGCAAAACAACATCGGGTTCAGATTATCAAGTAAGGCCATAAAGCCTGCCGACACTAATGCCATCCGGGTAATGACTTACAATGTACACGATTTTAAAAAATACGGTGCAGGTAAAGAAATAGCTGTAAAAACGGGCATCTTGGATGCCATAGCAGCTGAGCAACCGGATATAATTGGGATTCAGGAATTTTATACCCGTAAACGAGGGGAGTACGCAATGGTTGATTCGTTAAAACGCATCATGCAATCAAACAACTATTACTATGAAAATTTTGGGGGTAGTGAAGAAGAAATAATGGGGATCGCTATTTTTTCAAGGTATCCTATTGTATCCAAAGGTATGATCCAGTTATCAGACATAAATAACGGAAATCAGTGTTTATATATTGATGTTAAAAAAAACAAAAAAACCATTCGGTTCTACAGCGTTCACCTACAGTCTATTAGTTTTGGTTCAGAAGACTACCGTTATTTAGATACAGTGATCAAAAAAGGCAAAGCCGATCTGGAGTCAACAAAACGTTTGGGTGGTAAAATTAAGCGGGCATTTATTAAACGCAGCGAACAGGTGCTTCTTGTTAAAACCCACGCCCGACAATGTCCATACCCTTATATTATTGCAGGTGATTTTAACGATACACCATCCTCTTTTGCGGTAAATCAAATGGCGAAGGGGCTAAAAAACACCTTTCGCGAAAAGGGCTCGGGCATGGGCAGAACCTATAATGGCGATTTTCCGAACTATCAGATAGATTATATTATGACTACCTCGCAATTTGATGTGACGGGCTATCGTATCATAGAAAAAAAACTCTCAGACCATTACCCGGTATGTGCTGACCTGGTGTTGAGGTAATAGATCGGTCATATCAACCTAACAACTATTCACCAAACCACAAAAAATTGTAAGTTTGCCATCATGCAGCAAAATTTATCTGTTTATAATACTTTAACACGTAAAAAAGAGGAGTTTAAGCCCCTTAACGCGCCGCACGTTGGCATGTATGTTTGCGGCCCTACCGTTTATAGCGATGTGCATATGGGTAACTGCCGTACCTATATATCCTTCGATTTGATTTTCAGATATCTTTTGCTGTTGGGTTATAAAGTACGCTATGTACGTAACATCACTGATGCAGGGCATTTGGAGGGTGATGCTGGCGACGAGGGTGAAGATAAAATTTCAAAAAAAGCCAAACTGGCCAAGCTTGAGCCAATGGAAATTGTGCAAAAGTATTCGGTAGGGTTCCACAATGTGATGCAGATATTGAATACCCTGCCCCCAAGCATTGAGCCCACGGCAACAGGCCACATTATTGAGCAGATAGCAATGGTGGAAGCGATATTGGCCCAGGGGTTTGCCTATGAGATTAATGGAACCGTTTATTTCGACGTTGAAAAATATAACCAAACGCAAAATTATGGGATATTAAATGGCCGCAACCTCGAAGATTTACTGGTGAACACCCGCACACTGGGTGGACAGAATGAAAAACGCGGTCCCCTTGATTTTGCGCTTTGGATAAAAGCCAAACCCGAGCATTTAATGCAGTGGCCTTCGCCGTGGGGCAACGGTTTCCCGGGTTGGCATCTGGAATGTTCTGCCATGAGCCAAAAATACTTAGGCGAACAATTTGACATCCACGGTGGCGGTATGGACCTGGCGCCGACGCACCATACTAACGAAATAGCCCAAAACGTGGCTTGCTGCGGTAAAAACCCGGCTACTTACTGGGTGCATACCAATATGCTGACCGTTAACGGGCAAAAAATGTCAAAATCATTAGGCAATAGTTTTTTACCCGATGAACTTTTTACCGGTAACAACACCATACTTGACAAGGCATATAGCCCCATGACGGTGCGCTTTTTTATGTTACAGGCACACTATCGCAGTACCTTAGACTTTGGCAACGAGGCAATGGAAGCATCCGAAAAAGGCTTTAAGCGCTTAATGAATGCCATAGGCTTGTTGGACGGCTTGAAAGCGACTAACGCCACAGACGTTGACGCTGCGGCTTTACAGCAACGCTGCTACGATGCCATGAATGACGATTTTAATAGCCCCGTTTTAATAGCCGAACTTTTTGAGGCATCGCGTATTATCAATTCTGTTAACGATGGTAAATTGAAGATAGACGCTGTTAATCTTGAAATCATAAAAAACATAATCAAACTATTTGTGTTTGATGTGTTGGGTTTAAAAAACGAACAGGCTGCTAATGATGACCTGCCTAAAGTTTTAAGCCTGGTAGTTGATCTGCGTAACGAGGCTAAGGCAAACAAAGACTACGCTACATCTGACAAAATCAGAGATGGCCTGCAGAAAATAGGCTTCCAGCTAAAAGACAGTAAAGAAGGAACAAACTGGAGTAAAATTTAATCTAATAATCAACGTTATAAAAGCTGATAACTCCCCGCCCTTAAAAGCGGGCATATTTAAGTAAAATCCCCCCTAACTCACACCACACATGAAAAAAATCGTATTAGCTGCCATCTGTTTTACATTTATTAGCGCTGTAGCGGCTGCTCAAGCCCCTGCTAAAGTTGGTAAAGTAGTTGAAGCCGAAGAAAGCTTTAATAAATTGGTTGCAAAAAAAGGAATGAAAGAAGCCTTTTTATCTGTAGCCGACCAGGACGGTATAGTGTTTAGACCCGGGCCCGTTAAGATCACTGATTTTTACTCGAACATTGATAAGCAGCCCGGCCTTTTACAATGGACCCCAAAATTTGCCCGTACTTCGCATGGCGGCGATCTGGCTTTTACAGCCGGACCATATACTTACGCAAATGGCAAGGCCGATGACGATAAAGTTTATGGCGACTATGTGTCTATCTGGCGCGGTGATGGCGAAGGCAAATACAAGCTGCTGATGGATTTGGGTATACAACACCCCGAGCCTGAAAAAGAAGAGCTTATTGATTTTAAAGAGCCCGACGAGTCGAAAAAACCGACTGCAAATAAAGACCCGTTTAACGGCAAAACCATTATCATTAATACTGATAAGGTATTTAATCAAACCCTGGGCATGTCAGCACTAGGCGCTTATAAAGAGTTTTTAAGCCCAGAGGCCCGTTACTATTTCCCTGGTTTTGAGCCTATTACCGGTACTGATAAAATATTAAAGTTTTTAAACAATCAAGCCATCAGCATTACTGCAGACAACATTAGCGGTGCCCGCTCTATCACTAATGATCTGGCTTATACCTATGGCCGCGCCCGTATTAAAAAAGGCAACATTGTAAGTAATTACCATTACGTACGTATCTGGGAAGTAGATGCTGCACACAAATGGAATGTATTGTTAGAGATCTTCGCAGCGGTAGAGAACTAATAGTGAAGATTTGTGATTGAAGATTAAAGATTTGAGCCCCTCACGGCTATTAAACAAAAAGGCGAACCATACTGGTTCGCCTTTTTGTTTGTCACAAGTATTTCCAATCTTTAATCTTGAAATACCAATCTTCTAAGACTAAAATAGTTGGGTTACAATATCATCTGTAGACAAGCCTTCTGCTTCTGCATGGTAGCTGCGTACTATACGGTGGCTTAATATTGGTTTGGCTACGGCTTGTACATCTTCAATATCCGGCGAGTACTTACCATTGATCACAGCATGGCATTTAGCCCCCAGGATCAAAAATTGCGATGCACGCGGGCCAGCGCCCCAGTTTAATAAACGCTTAACGTTAGGGCCTGCAAACTCGCCATCGGGGCGGGTTTTAGCTACCAGTTTAACCGCATACTCCAACACATTGTCGGCAATAGGGATGTTGCGCACCAATTGCTGAAAGTAGATGATTTGCTCACCGTTTAATATTTTAGATACACTTTGCTTAAGGGTGCTGGTAGTATTTTTAACAATCTCCAGCTCCTCTGCAAACGATGGGTAGTTTAACGACACCTTGAACATAAAACGGTCAAGCTGTGCCTCGGGCAACGGATAAGTCCCTTCTTGTTCTATCGGATTCTGCGTAGCCAGTACAAAGAAAGGCTGTGCCAGTTTATGCGTAACACCGGCAGCAGTAACCGATTTTTCCTGCATAGCTTCTAACAGCGCGGCCTGGGTTTTAGGCGGCGTACGGTTAATCTCATCAGCAAGGATAATGTTTGAGAATACAGGACCCGGTATAAACTTAAAATTACGGTCCTCGCCCAATATTTCAGACCCGATGATGTCCGACGGCATCAAATCCGGCGTAAACTGTATACGGTTAAAATCAAGGTCGAGCACCTGCGATACGGTTTGCACCAGTAACGTTTTTGCCAGCCCCGGCACACCTACCAATAAACAATGCCCATTACTAAAAATGGATATCAATACAAATTTTACAACCTCATCCTGCCCGACTATTACTTTACTTATCTCTGATCGTATTTGTTGGTAAGCCAGTTTTAAAGCATCTGCTGCTTCTACATCGGATTTGTGTTGCATAATATATGTTATGGTTTTACCTGTGCGCTCTCTACTACTGGTGTGGCCCATCCGGTTAATACAGGGCAAGCCTGGTATTGCGGATCTATTTTGATGTACGTTTCTTTACGTTTTTTAGCAAACCACTGGCTAATAGTTCTTGCTGTTTTATCTTCGGTTGCAAACTGCTTTATCTTCGGAAAATCTTGCTCCAAGTTTGCTTTGTGCGCGTTGGTTACAGATTTTAGGTAAAATATGCGGTAGCTTGATTTGCCGCTACGTGCATCAGTATATACTATCGGTTTTGATATACTACCCACCTTCATGGTGTCAATAACTGCCGCAATTTGCGGGTCTAATTTATCAGTAGGGATAATAGTAGTACGCGATTCGCCTTCAGGGTTTAATATCAGGCCACCGTTGTATTTGGTTTCTTTGCTATCAGAGTATAGCGAAGCTGCTGTAGCGAAAAAATCAACCTTGTTATCTTTGCTTAATAAATTAAACACGGTATCGGCTTTGCCTTTTGTGCGTTCAAGGCTGGCTGCTGTAAAAGGTGGCGAAATTAAAATGTGACGTGTATGGACCTGTTCGCCACGGCGCTCCAACACCTGCAGAAAGAAGAAACCATAATCAGGGCTTTCAAACACCGGCGAATACTCGCCCGCCTTTAGCTTAAAGGCCCAACCTGTATACTCTTTAATAAACTGGTTCCTGTCATTAAAACCGGCGTCGCCGCCTTGTGATGCCGAACCCGGATCTTGTGAATAGGTGGTTGCAAGGGTACCGAAATCTTCGCCCTTTTTTATCCTGTCTAATAAAGCCTGCGATTTTTCGCGATAAATGTCCTTCTCTTCCTTGCTTAGCTTTGGTTCAAACACGATCTCGGCTACCTCAACTTCTTTATTAAAAGTTGGTAAGCTATCTTTTGGTATCTTATTAAAATAATCTTTAACATCCTGAGGGGTGGTATTCAGCTTTTCGGTGATATGTCCCTTCATCCTTTCGGCCAACATGATCTCTCTAACATCGTTCTGTATATCCTCTTTATATTGCAGGATAGAACGGCCCAAATAAGCCTCTACTTTGTCTTGCCCACCAGCCTTCTGTATCATGTAACGCATACGGCGGTCAACATCTGCCTCTACGTCCTCTTGTTTTACCACAATACTATCAATAGCGGCCTGCTGGATCAATAATTTTTGCGTTATTAAGCTTTGCGCAAGCATGCATTTATCAGGGTGCGCATTTTGCATAATGTATTGGGTATTCATTAACTCAATATCCGACTGCAATATCACGCTGTTACCTACTACGGCAACAATTTTATCTAACACCCTCTTTTGCTGCGCATTAGCGGCAGCCGCAAACAAAACTGTACTTAGTATAACAATCCCAAACTTTCTCATTTATCCTTTTTAAATATGCTGCGTAGAAAACGCAAAAAAACGTGCCCGAATTTCGGTAAAAATAATCAATTATAAAGCCTCTTAACTCCTTTAAACACAGCACGGATTTATAATAATGCGAATATGCCAATAAAGCATCAAACACTTTAACTATTTTTGGTTAAAATTTGTTAAAGTGAGAGCAGAAAACCAGGCAGCGTTACGCTATATTTTACTAGACGATATCTACCTGCTGCAAAGCGATAAGACCGATCTGAAAAATAGCACAAGTACGCCTGTTGAAACCCAACCCGCTGACGCTACACCAATCGCAACAAAACAAATTGAACCTGTGGCTCAAACGCCGGTATTAACCCCACCAGTTGAAACCAAACAGCCGGATATTGCAGCTCAAACGCCCGTCATTTCAGCTTTAACACAAACGCCGGCGCCGGCTTATAATTATCTGGGTGGTAATAAAAAACAGTTTCTGATACTGACTAACTATACTACCGCGGAGTTTATAGCGGCAGATCACCTCTCTGCATTACAGAATATTCTAAAACGCCTGGAGTACGGCTTAGACGATGTGGCCATCTTCAACGTTCATCAATCAGGTTATACCATTATTGACCTGGTAAATTATTTTAAACCCGAAAAACTTTTGATTTTGGGGGAGGCCGCTGTGCCGCCCGGCATGGGTTTACCACCACTTAATCAGCCTAAAAAAATGAAAAGCGGGCTGTTGCTGCGTAGTTTTAGTTTTGATGAGATGATGGCCAGTACCGACAATAAAAAAGCTTTTTGGGAACAAGTTAAAAATCTGTAATAATGCCACAATTAGTTTTTGCTACCAATAACGCTCACAAGCTTGAAGAGGTTGCCGCCATATTAAAGCAAGATAGCAACCAGGAGCCTATACAACTACTCAGCCTGAATGACATTAACTGCCACGACGATATTGAAGAAACCGGCACCACGTTTAACCAAAACGCGTCGATAAAAAGCCATCATATTTATAATAAGTACCGCGTTAATTGTTTTGGCGATGACAGCGGATTAGAGATTGACGCCCTTAACGGCGATCCCGGTGTTTACTCGGCACGTTATGCGGGCGAGCATGGCAATCACGCTGCCCACATGGTTAAGGTTTTAAAAAGTCTGGAAGGTATTGATAAACGCAAAGCACGTTTCCGGACAGTAATATCGCTGGTTTGGAACGGTGAAGAACACTTTTTTGAAGGAACAGTTGAGGGTACTATCCGCCACGAGCTAGCTGGTACCGCCGGCTTTGGTTATGACCCAATTTTTCAACCCGATGGCTACGACATTACGTTCGCCGAAATGACAATGGCGCAAAAAAACGCTATCAGTCACCGGGCTGTAGCAGTTGAAAAGTTGGTTGAATTTTTAAAGCGTTTGTAAGTAAATACCTGTCACCCCAAAGAGCCGAAGGTGGCATGCGCACGGAGAGGAAGACAAATCTTATCCGCCTAATATCGCTTGCTTACCAGCTCGTAATCGCTATAAATTATATTTAAGGCTTCAAAATTATTGACCGCCTTTGCTGCGTGGTGTCTTTAGGCAAAATGTCTTTTAGTGGTTTTGCAGTCGGTTTACTGAGGCTATCGTTTAATGGCTTTATTACAGCTTTGTTGCTCAGCGTATCCTTTAACAACTTAATTGCTGGCTTTGTAGCCAAACTATCCTTACCCAGTTTTATTTGTGGCAATGCCTTGCCCAACGAATCCTTTTTTGCCGCTGTCCCTACGGGCTTTAACACCGGTTTGCCTGTTGGTTTAACCGTGTTAACTGCCGGCTTGACTGTTCCTTTTTTAGCCGGCAGGATTTTTCGTCTATTCAAAATAGCCTCTTTAGATATCGGCCTTTCTTTTGGTTTCCAGATAAAAGCTTTCAGTATTTTATCATCCTCTTTAACCTTATTTATCGGTAAAGCCCTACCCTCATATTTCTGAGAAAATCCATTGCCGGTAATCTCGCCATTCTCAAACGTAAAAGATGCGGTACCACTAACCGTGCGAGACATATCAGTAATTATATTTTTAACCGTATCGCGCTTAAAATATATGGTTTCGGCATTGCCCAAAATTAAAAACGTATTTAGCTTTCCATTTTTAAATGTGCCATGCATACGCTTGCCCCCGGCCTGGTTAAACACCGTGGAGTCTTTCTTTTCAAGGTGAACAATAAAGCCGTTAGGATACATATCCAAATTATCCAGCTTCTTGTTTTTCATCTGCAAGGTTACACTATCGCCGGATAATTGCGCGCCTTGCGTCCATATCATAGGCTGCACAAACATGCGGATGGTAGAGTCGCTGCTGCTATAAAACATGGAGTCGGCTTTAGCCTGCAGGTCAGATTTAAAGAGCTTGGCTGCATTATAGCCGCTCACTATTCTTATTCTTGATGTATCGCTTAGCACCTTGGGCTTAGGTTTAAGCAATGCCAATGAATCTGCTATAAACTTTACTTTTACCGCTTTCAATGAATCCTGCGGGCTTATTTTTTTCTTTACCGGCGCGTTAGCAATTTTAACAGGCACTACTACCGGCTTAGGCTTAGCAACGGGTTTGCCAAAGTATTCTAAACGTATGTAGGTGGTGTCTTTATAAAAAGGGATTGGCTCAGAAACGATGTATTTGGGCAGCTTTGTCAGCATAACAGACGCGGCTTTTTTAACGGGCGCTTTTATGGTAGTGTCCGGGTGCTCGGCATCATATCTTTTCTGCTTCATTATCTTGAAGTCTTTAAAAGTGAGCACTTGCGTACGCAACGTATCAGCCACAAAATAAAGCGAATCGTACCTGATACCTGCCCGGGGTTTTTCTACAGCCTGTATGGTATCGCCAAACCGCAGTACGCTTTCAAATTTAGGTATCACTTTTTTGGGGAACTGCGTAGTGGGGGGCGCAGGCACCGCTTTTTTAACCGCCGCCAAAACATCGCTCACCACACTACTGTTGGCTGCTGCGGCTTTCTTTATAGCCGGCAGGTTTTTAGTAACAGCGTCTTTCACCGCCTGCGTCGCCAGGTTTTTATCGCCCGGCAGGTTTTTAGTAACTGAGTCTCTTAAAGCCTGTTCGGTGAGCTTCTTCCCGGCAGGCAGGGCTTTATTTAGCTCATCCAACGCTTTTGCCAGGGTATCTTTACCCGGCAGCCTGGTTTTTTTCAGCACCGAATCAGCAGTATTGGTTTTTATTACACTCGCGGGGACGTTAACTGTTTTTTTAACGCCGCTACTGTCTTCGGTAACAAATATCATGTAGGCATTACGGGTAACTATGGCCTCCTCATTAGCCTTAAAAAACTCGCCCAAATCGCCTTTAAGGGTTATTCGTTGCTCTGTATCTGTAAAAGTTACATGGTTAACAGCCTTGCCATAGCCTCTTTTTCTATCATAAAATAAGCTATCGCCCCTAAGGCTTTTAGTTTTTTGTACGTAAAGATTTTTTTTGCCGAAGAAAGCTTGTTGCGTTGCAGTATTGTACGTGCCATTTTCGGTATACAGGTTGTCTTTATCCTTGCCGTTAATAAGTGTTGGCCCGTAAAAATAGTTAATACGTGTACCCGCGTTATAACGCATGGTGTCTGTCTTTATCGTAGCGTCGGGCGAGGTGGCAACCACATCGTACCGGAAATAAGCATCGCGCGAATTGGCAAAATAGTACCCGTTTTTACTTATAACCGTAGTTTCTTTGTTTACCAGCTTGCCGCCATCGGTATAGGTACCAATGCGCGTAGCGGTGTTGTAGGTAAAGTAATCCGTAGTCAGGGTAGCGTCTTTATCAACCATAACAACATGGTTGGTTAGCACCGCAACTTTGGTATTACCGTTGTAATTTAACTTATCGCTGTAAATATGAACGGTATCGCCCTGGTTTATCACCACGTGGCTAAAGGCCTCCACTATATTTAGCTCTGTATAAAAGTAGGCACTGTCTGATGTTAGGGTAGAGTAATCTTGTTTAAAAGTACCGTTACGCACTTTAAGTATGCGGCTGCCATCGGGCGCGGTTGCCGCCTGCATATAGGTAGACCTGATAAGCTCAACCTTTGATTTACTTTGGCCAAAAACTGCCGCTGCCGCCAGTAAAAACAATAAACTTAAAACGTATTTATTCACTAGTGCAAAATTAGTTTTTTGTCGGGGTAATTAAATTAATAATTTTGATGATGCTGCCAGACAAAGGTTTAACCGATTTTATAGCTAAACATACCCTTTTTAGTAAAGGTGACACTGTGCTGGCTGCCGTTAGCGGGGGTATGGATTCTGTGTTGATGGTGCATTTATTAAAATCATCGGGGTTTAAATTTGCTATCGCGCATTGTAATTTTAAGCTTCGCGGAGCCGAAGCCGACGCCGATCAGCAATTTTGCGAACAACTGGCTCAGCAACTCGGCGCGCCTTTTCATACTGTCAGTTTTGACACCCAATATCATGCCACTACCCAAAAGACTTCTATCCAGATGGCGGCGCGCGAGCTTAGGTATCAATGGTTTGAGCAGCTAAGGCAACAGCACAATTACACCGCTATTGCGCTTGCGCATCACCAAAACGATACAATTGAAACAATATTGTTAAACCTGGTACGCGGCACCGGTATTGCCGGCCTACATGGCATTTTACCCAAAAATGGCCACCTGGTAAGGCCCTTGCTATTTTTATCCAGACAGCAGATTGCGCACTTGGTGAGTGAGAATGATTTAACGTATGTAGAGGATAGCTCGAACGCATCAACCAAATACGCCCGCAATAAATTAAGGCATGACGTGATTCCCAAATTGCAGGAGCTTAACCCCTCGCTCGAAAAAACATTTGAAAACAACCTGCAGCACTTTAGGGATCTGGAAACCCTTTTAGAAATACGCGTTGCTGAGCTGAAGCACCTGCTAACTATTGATGGCGACGAAGTGTATTTGCAAATAAGTGCTGTAAAGGCGCTTAACCCGCAAAAACTATTGCTGTATAAATTATTGCAGGATTATGGCTTTAGCGAAACTAGCCTCAACGATGTTATTTCTGTTTTGGATAAACATTCGGGCAGAACTTTTGAGTCGGACACCTATAAGCTGATACTTGACCGCGATAAATTGATCATTGTCCCTAAAAGCAAATCGACAGCGCAAGGGGTGGTGATTAACGTCGATGAACATGCTGCGGTGTATGGCAATTATAAATTGACCTTATTGCACGACGATTCGCCGCTGATTATCAAAGATAATCCTATGGCGGTTTCGGTAGATGCTGATAAACTGATTTATCCTTTACAGGTACGGGCCTGGCAGCAAACGGACAGTTTTCAGCCTTTGGGGATGAAAACCCGCAAAAAATTGAGCGACTTTTTTATTAGCTTAAAAATACCGGTGCATCAAAAAAGCCAGATACCTTTGCTTATAAATGGTAACGGCGAAATTATATGGGTGGGCGGCCATAGGCTTAGCGACAGATATAAGGTGAGCGAAAACACCAAAAAAGTAACTATATTCGAATTGTATAAAGTAAAATGAACGAAAAAGTAGTTTTTTCTGAGAAGCAATACCTGGGGCGCGAGTTTGTGCCATTGTCTATACGCCTGGTGTTGGTTATAGTTTGTTTCGCCGTCTACGCGTTTACCGCGGTGGGCGACTCGAACGGCGATGTGTTGGCCGTAGTGGGTTTTGCCATCCTGATTATATCCATTATTATGGGCTTTTTGGTGCATGTTAAAACCAATGTAGAAAACAAGAGCATTTTGCTAAGCGGGCTGTGGACCAGCCGCCTGGTAAAAATTGATCTTAACAGCATTGTAAAAGCCGAGGTATTACCTTACAGCCGCGATTTTATCAATAACCCGGTTTACAACCTGCATACCAAAGGCACCATCCGCTTTTATGCGGCAGGCAGAGATGCCGTATACCTAACCGACAGGGATGGCCTCATCTATATTATTGGTTCGCTACATCCTAATGAGCTACTTAGAGCGGTTAAGCACGAAACCGAAGGAAAACTATAACCTGTTTTAATAAAGCAGACGTATATGAAAGTTATTTGCAAAGCCCTGCTAACAGTGATTTTTGTGGCGACGGCTATCTGTGCCGTATCTGCCCCAATAATTGATACATCAATAGTTGTACCGCTGGGCGGTAACGCGTGGCTAACCCCCAATGCCAAAGCAAGGATAGGCGAACAAGGCTTAACACGGTGGACAGAGAATAACGATGTTATAAACGTATATTTTCGTGCCGAAAATGCGGGCGATTTAAACGTTGCCCTGAAACTGCGCACAGGCGGTACCTCCAGCCAGATCAGTATAAATTTGTTAGACAGGGGGTTGACCAAAACCGTATCCGCTACCGATTTTTCCGTTGTGCACTTCGGTAAAGTAATTGTAAAAGAGCCGGGGTACATCAAAATAGAGATTCACGGCTACCAAAGAAAGGGCAATGTTTTTGCCGATATCGCCGACGTGGTTTTATCAGGCCCTGCCACAAAAGGTAATGCGGCCTATGTTAAAGACAACCATGGCAACTTTTTTTATTGGGGGCGCCGCGGGCCGTCTGTACACCTTAACTACACCGTCCCCGCCGAAAATAAAAATACTACGGAGTGGTTTTATAACGAGGTAATCGTGCCTATGGGGCAGGATGTATTAGGCACCTATTATATGGCCAACGGTTTCACGGGTGGTTATTTTGGCATGCAGGTAAATAGCCCTACCACACGCCGCATATTATTTTCTGTATGGAGCCCTTACACTACCGACGACCCCAAAAGCATCCCCGAACATTTAAAAGTTAAGCTGATGAAAAAAGGCGCGGCTGTACATGGCGGCGAGTTTGGCGGAGAAGGCTCCGGCGGACAAAGTTATATGGACTTCCCCTGGGTTGCCGGTAAAACCTATTGCTTTTTGGTACGCGCCCAAGGCGATATCGCTGCCGAAACTACTATTTATACCGCTTACTTTAAACCGCTGGAAGCTGCCGAATGGCAACTGGTGGCCAGTTTTAAACGGCCGCAGTCCGGCAGTTATTTAAAGGGCCTGCACTCTTTCCTTGAAAATTTTGATCCCGCCATGGGCAACAAGCCGCGCAAGGTGCTATATGGCAACCAGTGGATAGTTGATATAGACGGCAAGTGGTACCCGCTAGATAGCGCGGTATTTACAGGCGATGAAACAGCTAACATCAACTTCCGTAAAGACTACGCGGGCGGGCTGCAGGGCAACCGGTTTTACCTGCAAAACTGCGGCTTTTTTAACGACTTCGTAAAGCTGAAAAGTGCCTTTAAAAGGCCTTTGGCCAGTCAACAGCATCCCGAGGTGGATTTTAGCAAGCTCCCCTGAACCCGGGGTTGAAGGCGCCCGAATGATGACAATGATTTGAAAAACGCACTGAATTGTTTTAATTACCTTTATCGTACCAAATCGAAATTCAAAATGAAAAAACTACTACTTGTATTCGGCGTGCTGGCTATTGCCTGCACCACCGCCTTTGGACAGATAACCAAAGAACAAAACATTGCTGAATGGACCCGCGCCAAGGCTTACACTAAAGCTTATTTAGATGCCATGCCTGCTGACGGTTATGCTTTTAAAGCCACGCCAGAAGTACGCACCTTCGCTGCACAAATGCTGCATTTGGCCGGTGCTAACTACATGTTCTCTTCAAGCGCTGCAGGTAAAACACCACCTGCGGAAGCAAATGCAGAAAAAAGCGTTACGCCAACTAAAGAGGCGGTTACCAAAGCCGTGCTTGCCAGCTATGATTATGCTATCAGCACTATCCAGGGTATCACGGCTGACCAGATGACCCAGGAGATCACCCTGTTTAACATGAAAACCACCAAGGGCCTTGCATTGGCTAAAGCGTTTGAACATCAAACACACCATCGCGGGCAAACCACCCCTTACCTGCGTTTAAAAGGTGTTACGCCACCTGCAGAAATGTTATTTTAATCTTCCCACTATCGTGGTAGAAAACACAAAAGCCGCTTACCTAACGTAAGCGGCTTTTTGCATTGTTAACGGATATATGTGAGATCGTAATTACTGTACCGACGGCGGCGGCGTTTTAACACCCCAAGCCGTATTTGGCTGGCTGCCCATGGTTAGTACCAATGCGCCGCCTTTCATCAGCTCGTCGCGGTAAAGCCAGCAGTTATTTAGGGGCTTGCCATTGAAGGTAGCCCGCTGGATATATACGTTCTCTTTCGAATTGTTTTTTGCTTCGATAACCAGTTGCTTCTTATTGCCCAGGGTGATGATGGCTTTATTAAACATCGGGCTGCCCAGCTCAACTATGGGGCGCAGGTCTGTAAATCCTTTAACATCAAAAATACCTAGGGCTGCCATAACATACCATGAGCCTAATTGGCCCTGGTCTTCGTCTTGCCCGTAGCCGTAACCGTGGATAGGCTCAACACCATAAAACTCATCGCAGATGGCCCGCGTCCATTTTTGAGTGAGCCATGGTTTGCCAGAGAAGTTGAACATCCAGCTGGCCTGTAAATTAGGCTGGTTACCATGGTTGTATAATGATTTTATCCCGGCGAACGCATCAATAGTTTTACCGCCGCCAAAACCATTTTTTTGCGATGTGGTAAAGATATCGTCCAAACGTTTGTTGAACTGGTCTTTACCAATAGCATCAATCAAGCCCTTAGGGTTTTGAGGCACAAAGAAAGTGTATTGTATCGCATTGCCCTCCTGGAAACCCCGCCATGGCTCGGTAGGGTCAAACTTGTCAATAAACGTGCCGTCAGCATATTTAGGTCGAATGAGTTTTTGCTCCTTATCAAACAATTGCTGCCAGCCGTTTGAGTATTTCATGAATGATTGATAATCATCCGTTTTACCAAGGCTCTTTGCCATCTGCGCTGCCGCAAACGTACTGAAACTATATTCCATGGTATGCGATGCCGAGAAGTGCGATCCTGTTTCATTCGTTTTATCCGCATCTAAAAACGGTGAATAGCCATGCTTTACAAACGCTTCTACATCCATTTTGCCCGAGCCTTCTTTGCGGTCTTTGCCGTCCAGCTCATTTGCGCGGATAGCTTTATAAGCTAAGGCGACATCATAATCTCGGATACCTGATTGGTATGCACCGGCAATGGCCAGCCCCACCATATTTGTACCTACGCCTGATACGAAATTGCTATTGGCAATACCATCGCCAAACCAGCCGCGCTCTTTGTAAATAGCCAGCTCGGTTTGTACATAGTTGGTATAATGCTGCGGATAGGATAACGCCCACAATTGAGTCAAATTCCAGTACGCACCCCAAATGGCATCGGTGTTATAAAAGTCATAGCTAAAGCGGCCGTTTTTATCTTTAGGCAGTTGGCCTATGGTACCATCATGCCGGGGGTACGACCCATTAACATCGCTGGCCGTACCACGGCCCAACAAGGCATGGAACAAGCCGGTATAAAATTTCAGTTTGCTATCGCGATCAGTACCCTGCACGTTGATCTTGCCCAACTCATTGCGCCAGGTAGCTTGCGCCTGCAGTTTAGCTTTTTCAAAAGTTAAGCCGGTAGCCTCAGTAGCTAAATTGATCTTAGCATTAGCAATAGACGTAAATGACAAGCCGATTTTCAATTCTATCTGCTCGCCTGCCTGGGTGTTGTACTCCAGGTTTAAGCCCGCGCCTTTGCCCTTTGCTTCATTGCTGTTAGCTTGATTGCCTGCGGTATTAAATGACCCAACCGATTGTGGCTTTTTGCTTACCTCGCCATAAAAAAACATTTTAACCTGGCCTGCCAGGTCGTATTTTCTTACATACTTGGGGTAGGTAATTACGTAACCTTCAAAGTGCGTAGCATCAATCATCTTCACACCGGCATCGCGCACCTCACCGCTTTCGCCTTGTTGGGTGCCTATATCAAATATCAGTCTTGACTGCTCGCTTTTAGGGAAAGTATATCTGTGGAAACCGACGTGTTTTGTAGCTGTTATTTCTGCTGTGATATTATAATCAGTTAATAAAACTTTATAGTAGCCGGGCTGCCCTACCTCGCTCTTGCGGTCGAAGTTTGAACGGTACCCACTGCCCGCTTTATCCAGCTCGCCGGGTTTGGTTCTAAGCTCGCCGGTGGCGGGCATAACGCTAACGCCGCCCACCTGCCACTCGTGGAAATGCACAAAGCCCTCTATCGAGTTGTGGCGGGTATCGTAACCCACGGCTTCCCAGCCGCTGGGGTTGCCGTAATGGCCGTTGGTTGACGGGGCCAGTTTAGCCATGCCATAAGGCACCGCCGCAGGGGTGTAAAAAAACCAGCGGCTATGCGCCGTACCAATGTTGGGGTCTACATACTGCAATACGTCCTGCGCTGTAGAGCGGCCGGCCGACAGCAAAAATAGCGCGATAGCAAAGCCTGATCTGATAACTGTTTTCATAGATGTATATTATGCTTTTTGCGTACGTTGATAGTCTTCTTTCCAGTAAGTGTCGATGTTTTCCAAAGATCTGCCTTTGGTCTCCGGGATCAGTTTCCAGGTAAGCCAAAGCGCCGGTGAGCAGCAAATGGCAAACAGCCAAAACGTTACTGATGAACCTAAATCCTCCAGCATTAAAGGCGTTAACTGCCCCACAAAAAAGTTAGCTATCCATAACGATAAAGTAGCGAGAGCCATTGCTTTGCCACGAATGGCATTAGGAAAGATCTCGCCGATAACCACCCAGCAAACCGGGCCGAAAGAGAATGCGAAACAAGCGATGAACAACAGGATAAAAATTAAAATCCACGGACCGGAAGTAATACCTGCCGCAAACAAAGCGCCGATAATTAATAGTGCCGCAACCGCGCCGCCTACACCTAAAAACAACAGCGGCCTGCGCCCCCATTTATCAACTGTAAATATGGCCACAAAGGTAAATACAACGTTTACTATGCCTATGGTAACCTGCCCGCCTAAAGCGCTGTTCAGGGTAAAGCCGGCTTGCTCCAAAATCCGCGGACCGTAATAGATCACCGCGTTAATACCGCATACCTGTGACAGGAAAGGCAGCAACAAACCTATCCACAAAGCTTTGCGGTAAACCGGCTTAAACAATTCTTTCAAATCAGCTTCGCCTTCGCCTCTTTCGGTTGCTTTAAAAGCCGCGATTTCTTTTTTAGCGGCATCTTCGCCGTCTATTTTGATTAAAATTTCTTTAGCCTTTGCCTCTTTACCCTGCAGTAACAACCAGCGTGGCGACTCGGGCACCATGAACAAGGACAATAAAAAGATTCCTGCCGGAATGGTACCTAAACCAAGCATAGCGCGCCATACTTCTGTACCAAATATGCGCTGGCTCATATCACCGCCAAAGGTATCGCCGGTATGATTAGCTAAATACGCGTTAGAGAAGTATGAAAGTACAATACCAACGGTAAGCGCCAGTTGGTACAACGACACCATCATACCCCGGTAGCGCGACGGCGCAAACTCAGAGATGTAAAGCGGCGACACCATAGATGCCACACCGATACCCAAGCCGCCTATTAAACGGTAAACAATCAGTTCTGTAAATGATGAGGATAGCATACAGCCAACAGCCGATGCCAAAAATAGCACCGCCGACAGGATCAGGATGATCTTACGTCCGTATTTATCGCTCAGTTTACCTGAGATACTTACCCCGAATATACAACCCAGTAAGGCGCAGCTCACAAACCAGCCCTCCAGTGATACATCCAATGCAAAATCTTTTTTTACCAGGCCTACCGTGCCTGATATTACGGCGGTATCAAAACCAAATAAAAACCCACCCAGGGCCGCCACCAGGCAAACCAGGTACAGGTACATGCTGCTTTGTTTTGTTGCTGTTGTCATTATATCTTTATTTTAAAAATGCTTTTATTACTCGTGCTGTATGCTGGCCTACGTTAGTCAACGTGTAGCTGCCTGCCGCTGCCGGCACCACAAATGTTTCGGCATAGGCAAAAACGTGGCGCGTGCCGTCGGCGGTTTCCAGTAATACCGATTCGCCTTCAACCAGCATCATTACGTGGCAAAGGTTGTTGGTGTCTATAGCTACTTTGTCTTCAAAATCAATGCGGTGCACATCGTAAAAATGCTCGCGATGTGTTGGGATATGGATCAGTTTCCAGTCTGCACCTTCTTCAATGACAGATGGTTTTGATATTAACTCGTCCTGCACTGTTTGGCCCTTCCTGTCAAACACCAAATTTTTAAAGGCATGGTCTATATTGATGGGGCGCGGTTTACCGTCCAGATCGAGCCTTAACCAGTCGTACATTTTAAAGGTGAAAATGTATGGCGTAGCGCTAATCTCTAATACCAAATTATCTGCCCCGGCACTATGGATGGTGCCGCTAGGAATCAAAAACAGGTCGTGCTTTTTAGCGGTGTGCGATTGTACGTAATCGGTAATAATAAGCGCCTTGTTTTCTTGCTGACTGCTGATTAATGCCGTTTTAAAACTTTCAGGCTCGATATTTTCCTGGAAACCCAGGTAAACCTGTGCATCGGGTTTGCAATCCAATATGTAATAGGTTTCGTCCTGGGTGATGGTTTCGCCAAAATTATCCTGGATATATTTTAAATGGGGATGGCATTGAATGGATAGGTTACCGCCATCAAATGTATCCAAAAAGTCGAAACGGATAGGGAACTCATCGCCAAAGGTGGTTGCATGCGCACCCAGGACTTGTTGGTTATTAGCAAACATCACCATGTCAAACGATACCTCTAACACGTTATCATCGCTTTTAAAAATCAGGCCATTTTCAGGCACGATCAACTCAAAGGACCACGCATAATTAACCGCGTCTTTATTCAATCCAGGGACATGTTTTTTTATCCACTGCCCGCCCCAGGCTCCCGGCTCAAACCACGGGCGAACACGGATAACCGAGCGGCTGATCTGGTCAAGGCCCGCTAGCAGGTCGGCACCCAATATCCAGTTGATGTCTGTGGCCCATTGGCCATCTGCAATAACAGCTATTTTATTAAGGATGGCCTTTTTATGCGCATTGCACAGCACCCAGTCTACAAAGTACAAACGCTTATACATTTGCGCCGGCTCAATGTGCGCGTCTGTGCCCAAATTACCTACAGATCCGGCCCTCATTCTGAACTGGATCTCGTTCTTCGGCATATCAATGTACACTATCGGTGCATCCCAACCGGCCAAAGCCGCACCAGTGCCGATGATAATATTTATATCGGCATTTTTATCGGGCGATGGAACGCTTGTAAAATCAAAAAAATCAGCTAATTGGAGCGTACATTTGGTGCCCCACACCGATGTCGGGGTGCCTAAAAATGGCTCAACCAGTTTTTCTATTTCTGCGGATGATTTATAATAATCAGCCGTATCAATAAAGTTTACGTTTAAGCCCGCTGTTTCAAGCGCTGCCTGCAGGGCATCTTTGGTAACATCCCATATTACGCCGCTAAAACCATCAATAACAACCGTTGTTTGAGCGATGATCCATTTGGCAAGGCTATCATAACCATTAAAGATTTTGCCCGACGCCAATTTGGTTACCGGGTATATGTTGTATTCCTCGCCGTCTTTTACATCGGGCAGGGTAGCGGGCATTAAGTATTGCGTGGTTTTGCGCATGGTATTGATATCGTTATTTCCTTCGGGATACATGTTGTTTTAAATGTTTAAATGTATGTACATATTAAAACACAAATATAGTATCCGTCAGTTAAAAATCAGCTTCAAAAAAATAATTAGTAGGTGGCTTATAATTGTGATACAAACTTATTAATAAATTCGGTATATCAACATGAACCCATACGGTTTGTTTCGTCGCAGTAATTCTCGCCAAAGCGCATTTATAAATCCGTTTGCATATTGGCTCAGCCTAAGCTTGCCGGCTAAGCCTTATCTTAATAATAATCTGTAGGCATCAGGTGCAAATAAACGCCATTAAGGTGCTGACCGGGCTTTATCTGACAAGATAGTCGGCTGTTAAACGCGGCATCGGGTATCTCGTCAAGGGTTTCCAGTTCCTGGTCTGTTGGATCGGGTAAGTCATCCGAGCCTTCCAGTACTTTACAATGACAATCCGCGCATAGCCCCATCCCGCCGCAGGTTGCCCGCATTTTGTAGCCAAAGGTTTTTAAAACCTCCATAACATTATACTCGGCCTCTGCCGGGATATTCAGTATGCGGATTTCGCCATTGCGGTCCTGCACCTTTAGCTGTATAGCATCAAAACTGGTTAACGCCATAAACCGTGGTATATTTAAAGGTTAGTTTTTTATCCGGATATACACGATGATAGGCGGTTTGCGCCATTAATGCCGCCTCATGAAAGCCACATAATATTAGTTTGAGTTTACCGGGATAAGTATTGATGTCGCCAATAGCATAGATACCCGGCACGTTGGTTGAATAATCAACCGTATTTACCTCAATAGCGCCACCGTTAAGGTTGAGGCCCCACTCGGCAATCGGCCCCAGTTTAGGGGTCAGTCCAAATAATGGAATAAAAAAGTCTGCCTTGGTTTTGCTTATTGTTGTATCATTATGCGCAATTTGCACCTGCTGCAGATGCCCTAGTCCTTCCAGGGCAGTTACATTTGATTGTAGTACTAAATCTATTTTACCCGCATTGGCAAGTGTCGAAACTTTCTCTACAGAATCTGGCGCGCCCCTAAATGAGTCGCTGCGATGAACTAGTGTTACTTTACGGGCAATATCGCTGAGAAATATTGTCCAGTCCAATGCCGAATCGCCACCACCGGCAATTAGAATATCTTTGTCGCGGTACACTTCCGGGTTTTTTACAAAGTAATTTACGCCTTTTCCTTCGTACTCCACCAGTCCTTCTATAGCCGGTTTTCTGGGCTCAAAGCAGCCTAACCCAGCCGCTATGACTATTGCTTTTGCTTCTACCGTCGTGCCTTCGTTAGTTTTAACCAAAAAGGTATCCCCGTCTAACCTTATCACTTGCTCAACTCGTTCGCCCAGGCTAAATGTTGGTTTAAACGGAGCAATTTGTTCCATAAGATTTTCCACCAAAGCCTGCGCGTTAATAACCGGGAAACCCGGTATATCATAAATAGGTTTCTGTGGATATATTTCTGATAGTTGACCACCAACCTGCGGCAGAACATCAATTAAGTGGCATCTCATTTTTAGCAAGCCGGCTTCAAACACCGCAAACAAGCCAACCGGCCCAGCGCCAATTATACATAGATCTGTAACTATTTTATCTTCCATATTTTGTCATTATTATATAACGACAAAATTGAAGAAGCTGCAGATGCCAATCAAATGATATAAAGTAATGCCCTATTACTTCTAGTTATGATTGCTCAGGCAAAACCGTTTAAAGAAACTAATTAATTTAGATGTGTTGCCATGAAGCTGGATACATTGAAAGTCCCTTAAAATTTGCAGGCCCTCGATGTCGACTATGGCAAGTTGCTGATATTTCAGCTCATTGGTTATAGATTGGACAGACAGAAACGAGGCGGCTTCTGAGTAAAGCAAATACTGTTTAATAGCAATGGTACTTTCCAGTTCAATTTCAATATCAAGCTGCGCGGGTGCAATCCCTGCCGCTCGCAGCGCTTCCAGGATAACCTCAAGGGTACCGGCCCCTGCTTCGCGCATAACCAGCGGTATATCATACAATTCAGACGCTTTAATTTCTCCCCGCTTTGCCAGTTTGGTTTTGGAGCTTGTAACCAAAACTATTTCATCCTTTAAAAACGGAGTGTAGCTAATTTGGGGGTTGTGTTTAATCCCCTCTACAATAGCAACGTCTATTGTTTCATTAATTACCTGCTGGGTAATAAAATCAGTATTGCCCTGTACAAAGGTGAAATTTATCTTCGGATGGTTCTTTTTTAACAGGGCTAATATTTTAGGCAATACTGTTTGCGCCACAGTGGTACTTGCCCCAATATGAATAATGCCTTCGGAAATATCTGAGAGCTGTGATAGCTCTGATTCTAAATTGCTGTACGCGGTAATGATTTTAGCAGCGTAGCTATGAACAATTTCGCCGGCCGGGGTTAACTTAATATTGTTGCCATTGCGGCTAAACAGGCGAACATTTAATTGATGTTCCATCTCCTGGATATGCTTGCTTACAGCAGGTTGGGTAATATTTAATCTTGATGCCGCCTTAGTGAAGCTGAGGCGTGTAGAAACTTCATAAAAAACCCTTAACCTAAAATCAAAACCAGGCATAATTTAGCTGCATGTTATTTATCTTCACTAAAGGTATCTTAACTAAGTCAGTAAAGCAAATCAACCAACTACGTCATGTGCCGCTTTATTTTGATTAAACGATGTTTAAAATCTTATACTTGTAAATTAAACATATGCGCCACGCTATTGATCATAAAAGCCCTATTCCCCTGCATGCGCAAGCCGAGACGCTTTTGCGCCAGATGATAGCGGAGGAGGATTACCAAAACGGCAAGACTTTCCCTAACGAAATAGAACTGGCTAAAGTCCTTGCAATTTCTCGTTCAACCTTACGCCAGGCTATTAATAAATTGGTTTTTGAGGGTCTGCTAGTCCGCAAAAAGCGCACCGGCACCAAGGTTGCTAAAAGTGTGGTGAGCTCTAAATCTAACAACTGGTTGAGCTTTTCGCAGGAGATGAAGTTGCGCGGCATCGAGGTTAAAAACTTTGAGATGCAGGTGTCTTGGGTGCTGCCAGACGAGGACGTGGTTGACTTCTTTGAGATTAAACCCGACCGCAAAGTGTTAAAAATGGAAAAGCTGCGCGGTACCCCCGATGCGCCTTTTGTATATTTCGTATCCTACTTTCACCCACGTGTGGGCTTAACCGGCGAGGAAGATTTTAGCACCCCGCTATATGAAATGCTTGAAAATGAGCATTCTGTAATAGCCACACTATCCAAAGAAGAGATTAGCGCCAAAGCAGCTGATAGTTTTATAGCCGGCAAGCTGCAGATCCCATTGCACAACCCGGTGCTTTTTCGCAAGCGCTTTGTGTTTGACCACGGCGAGCGGCCCATCGAATATAACCTGGGCTATTACAAGGCAGATAGCTTTGTTTACACGGTAGAAAGCTCACGTTAAGCTGTTTTACCCATCCTTTTGTGTCATTTTTATCAGAATTTGACTGATTTTAAATCAACTCACTATCAATTAGTTACGCAAAATTCTTGTTTCATTTTGTTTCACTCCATTTTTGCAATAAGCTGATTATAAATATATTAGACCAAACCTTGTTTCACTTGTTTCATCTGTGTCACACGCACGTGAAACAAACACCTCTATCCCCGCTCTGCAGTACACTCATCCACCAGCATCAGTATAGAATGGTAGTTTTGACCCACTGCTTCAGACAAGGCAATCTCGCAGGTTTTGGATGAGGAGTAGTAGCCGTCGTAACTATGTTCTCTAACCTCGTGCGCCTCTGGCTTGGTCGCTGACCGGGTTAGCTCGGGATGCAGAAAGCCCCTGTCGCCGGCCATGCCGCAGCAGCCAGCAAACACGGGTTGGTTTACGTCGACGGCAAAAGCTGCAGCTATCTTAGAGAATTGAGCTTCAAGTCCGGGCATCTTTTGTAGTGAGCATACGGGGTGCAGCACAATGCTGTTCTTCTTTTTAATGATGGTGATCTCGGGCAGCACGTAGTCATGGATATAGGTCACGCTGTCGATGATCTGCAGGGCATCAAACCTGGCTTTGTTCTCGTCGGTAAGCGCGGGGCGGCAATGACTCAGGGTTTGGGTGCATGAGGTGATATCCAGCACAATCGGCAGTGTGCCCTGTCCGCTCTCTTCCCATAACTTGCACACGGTTTCGTTAACCGTATAGGTATAAGCGTCCTTAAAGCCTTTAGACGAGTAGATCTGCCCGCAACAGTTATGTTCAATATCCTTAGGAATGATCACGTTGATGCCCGCCTTGGACGATACGTCCATAAAGGTTTGCATAACGCCCTTTTGATCAGGCATCGGCTCCCCCATAGCTCTCGATATACAAGCCGGGAAGTACACCACCCCATGCGTATTGCTCTGCCTGAACGATGAAGTAGGCAACTCATCAGCCAATGCCAGCTGGTTGGACCATAACGGAAACGCCGGCACAACCTTACGCAAGCCACTCGTTAAGTTGTACATTGCCTTGCGGCCAAACACCTTGTTTACGGCAACGCCGGATGCCAGGGCAAACTTCACCGTTTTATAAACAGCTTTGAAGTTCTTAGCCGTAAACAGCGCCAACTTATTAGCTCCGTCCGAGTGGCTCTCGCGGCGCAGGCGCTTAACCAGGTCGCCGGTGTTGATGTCTACGGGGCAGGCAGTGGCGCAAAGGCCATCTACCGCACACGTATCCAACCCTTCGTATTGGTATTGGTGCAGCAGTTCGGCATGCTGTGCAAGGTTACCCTTGTTCTTTAGATTGAGCAGCTCGCGGCGCACTACAATACGCTTACGCGGGGTAAGGGTAATGTTGCGGCTTGGACATTTGTGCTCGCAAAAGCCGCACTCGATACAGCGGTCTACTTCTTCTTCGACCTGCGGCAGCTCCTTGAGGTTCTTAATGTGCGCATGCTTATCAGCATTGATAATAACACCGGGGTTAAGCAGATTGGCAGGGTCTATGGCCTCTTTAACCGCTTTCATTATATGGTAGACCTGACCGCCCCATTCGGTTTCAACAAAGGGGGCCATGTTGCGGCCGGTACCGTGTTCGGCTTTGAGAGCGCCGTCGTATTTCTTTACTACCAGGTCTACCACCTCTTGCAGGAAGATGCTGTAACGCTCCACCTCGGCAGGGGTATCAAATGCCTGGGTTACCACAAAGTGTATGTTGCCGTCCTTAGCATGGCCGAAGATGATAGCACGGGTATAGCCATGCTTTTTAAACATCACCTGCAAATCAGATATCGCATCGCCCAACCTATCTACCGGGAACGCCACGTCCTCTAAAATAACGGAGGTGCCGCTGGCCCTAACCGCCCCAACCGCCGGGAACATGCCTTTACGTACTTTCCAGAACAGCGCCTGTTCATATGGTACGGCGGTAAAAGCAGCCTGCTCTAATAAGCCCAAATCATCGGCTATGGCCAAGAACTTAGCCATCCGCGCTTGAAGCTCGTCTTGCGTGTTGCCCTGGTACTCCACCAGTAGCGCCGAAGCGGTTTCAGGCAGGGTCTTGATAATGGCCGGCATGCCCACCGTGTTCTCTATTGATCGCAGCGAAGCCCGGTCCATGAGCTCTACAGCCTCGGCACCTGATACAGTTAATGGCATTATGGCTTTGCAAGCCGAGTAGATATCGTTAAAGTATAGTATGGCGGTTAGTTTCTCCGGATAGTCGTTTACAGTGTTTAGCACCGCCTCGGCTATAAAACCCAGTGTACCCTCGGCGCCAACCAGCAGGTGGGCCAGTATATCCATGGGGTCCTCAAAATCGATAAAGGCGTTTACCGAATACCCGACTGTGTTCTTAGTCTTATACTTTCTGCGGATCCTGTCATAAACCTCGGGGTTGCTTACTATCTGGTCCCGCAGGTTATTCAATGTCTCATACAGTTGGCCCGACTCATGTTTAAACCGAATGTAATCTGTCGGAATCTCAGTGTTGTAGGTCTTACCATCAGTTAATATAAAGCGGATATACTTCACGGTGTGATACGAGTTTTTACTCACCCCGCAGCACATGCCGCTCGCATTGTTTGATATAATGCCCCCCATCATGGCCGAGTTAATACTCGCCGGATCTGGGCCTATCTTGCGTTGATATTTCTTAAGGTAGGTGTTTACTACATTACCTATGGCACCCGGCCTTACGCGCACCTGCTCGCCATTTTGCTCTACTACTACCTTGCTCCAATGCTGGCTCAAATCAACCAAAATACCGTCGGTGACAGACTGACCCGATAAGCTGGTACCGGCAGTACGGAATACCAGCGGTATGCGATGCTGCTTAGAAAAAGCGAAAAGTTTAACTACCTCATCTTCGTTAACAGGCAACACTACCGCCCTGGGCCGCAGGTAGTAAAACCCCGCGTCCGAAGCAGATGCTACCACATCGATAAGTTCGGTCTTGACCCTATCGGCAGGTAATATACTTTGCAGTAAATTGCCAATGCTTTGCTCCAATGTTTCTGTTAATTTGGTTGTTAGATGGCCTCACGATATCCGTAAAGCGCTGCTAATTTAAGGCATTCTTCTGATGGGAGCACCCCATCTGACGAAGTTGATTCAAATAAACTTGATGCCGCCGCTCCCACGCCAAGCTCAAGGCAGTAGCTCATATCTTTGTCATTGTGTATACCCATAAGTACCCCCGCAGCAAAAGCATCGCCCGCGCCTGATGCTCCGGCAACTTTATCGGCAGGCACCAGCAAACTTGGCTGGCGATGCGACTCACCCGACTTACTGATTGCTATTACTCCTTCGGGGAAATGCAGAATCACCCATTTATTTACTCCTAACGCCAATAGCTTTAAAGCGGCATCATAACAACTTTTTAATATGATGCTGCCATTATCATTAATAGTTTTTATACCGGTTATCATGCCGGCTTCATACTCGTTAACAAACAGGTAATCAATATAAGGTAATGACGATGGTATAACATCTTTAAAGCGGTCTGACCGCTCACTCACTATATCAACAGAGGTTATTAAACCATGTTGCTTTGCACTCTTCAACACCTTTGATGCACGGGTAGTGCCATCATCCTCAATAACATCCAGCTTATCAAGTAATAATAAGTAGCCCAGGTGAAATATCTTATCCCGGGATATTGAAAAATTGAAATCGGGGATATCAAGTAAGGCGTTTGCGCCACGTTGATGAAAAAAAGTACGTCGTCCGGTTTCTTTAACACTCATTACATCTGTATATGAGGTGTAAGATTCTTTGGTTTTACGTATCTGTTCAGTATTTATCCCAACACTTTGGCAATGCTGTATAATTTGATCGCCACGCTCATCATCGCCAACCAAACCAACCCCGCTAAGCGGGAAATTGGCTTGCAGCTTGGCAAGATCAGTGATAACATTATAAGCAGATCCGCCATTGCAGCTGCTCTCAGAAAAAATGTTCACCAACTTCTCCTCTTCCGGGAAAACATCAATAAGCTTTACCTGATCAACTATCCAGTTGCCTCCAACTAAAATACCGTTCCTCATGACTTATTTATCACTTAGCAGTTTAACCAACGGACTTTCGTCCTCGTCAATATGGGCATAGCGGCCAATATCAGGGTTCGAGAAAAAGTTATCATTCAAATCGTCATTAGCGGTAGATACTTCGCCAATAATACATTCGTCAGACTCGGGCCAGAATGCGTGCCAGACGCCCGGTTCAATCGTTATCCGTTCGCCGGCTTTAAGGGTTATCTTATCGTCTGATGTTATGGTTTGAAAAGAGCCGTTCACCTTCATTTCAAAGGTATCCATACTGTCGTTGTTAGCCGGGTCGTTAGCCCAAAGCTGCACCACCAGTTCACCAGTACGGCAAATAATATCTTCTTTCTTTTTTTTATGTGTGTGCGATGGGGTTGTTTGCCCTTTAGCGGCATACATCAGCTTCTCGCAATACTCAACCTCTTCGGCCAGGTTAATCAGTATCAGGCCAAATTTTTCGAAATCGCCAAGGCCAAAATCTGTCACATCCCATTTAGGTTGCGGAGGCATAGCCCAGCCATTGTTTATAAAAAACACGCCCGATTTCATGATGGCCCGGTTTATTTCTGATCTCTTCATGCAGGTTGTTGTTGATAATTTATCTTCTCTACTGATGTATTGGCAAACGATTCTAACGCTGCTGCAAATACATAGTGGCTCTCTACCGCCTCATCCGGCGTTACGCACCCAAAACGGCCGTTCAATGCCCCTTCGCGCTCAGCGACGTAACCGGCCAGCATCTGCATAAAGCAATCGGCAAAGCCAGGCTCAAATATACCCCCGGTAATAACCGGGAACGGTACGCCTTTAAAGCCAAGATCGGTACGTTGCCAGTATTGGTCGCCGTCTATCTTAAATGTCCATAGCGCCTTGGTATCCTTGGTGCTGTATTTAACGCCGCCTTTGGTTCCAAATATTTCAATATACCAGGTATTGGTTTCGCCCGGCGCAATGCGTTTCATTTCTAAAAGCATCGGCACGTGCTTACCGTCTATGGTAACTTGCGTGTTTAACGTTGCGTTGTTCCAGGTGTCGCAAACGGCCATGCCGCCTTTACCATCCGGCCGTTCGTGCACAATTTTTTGCAGATTAGCATAAACGGTCTCGGGTTTCCAGCCTAAACGCAATGGTACGTGCAAAACGTGCATACCCAGATCGCCCATTACACCTATCTCTCCGCAATATTTAACCTGTCTTTTCCAATTAATGGGTTTGTTAAAATCTAAATCGCTCGAGTGTAAAAAGCCTGCTTTCACTTCAATAATCTCGCCTAAACGGCCAGATTTCACTTCCTCAATAACACGCTGCGGGCCGGGTAAAAACGGCATCTCAGAGCTGCATCTTACAAAGCGGCCAAGCTCTTCGGCCTTATCACGGATAGCCAAAGCAGCTTCCAGATCAATACCGAAAGGCTTTTCGGCCAATAAATCTTTACCTGCTTCAAGCACCTCTATATAAAAATCTTTGTGCAGGTTGTGGGGCAGCGCAACGTAAACTACATCTATGTCCTCTCGCGCCAACAGTTCTTTGTAATCGGCGGTAAGCAAATCAACTGAGCTGATGTTTTTGTACCAGGCCAAAACCTGCTCGTTCAAATCGCAAACCGCTTTCAGCTCTACCTTCGCCGGGAAATCATTTAGCGCAAACCAGCGACCAAACGCGCTGGCAGCCTCACGGCCCATAAGGCCGCCACCAATTATCCCGATGTTTATTGTTTTCATTAATTTAGTATGATAAATATAATAAAATTAACTGTTTAAAAGATGCATTACATCGGCAGGTTTTGCACCTTCGTGTACCAGGGCCATTAAAGCCTTAGTCATGCCTGCCGGGTTAGCATGCTGTATAACGTTGCGGCCATAAACTATGCCCCTAACCCCTTGCTGCATTAAGCCGTACGTACGGTCCATAATTTCCTGGTCGCTGGCTTTGCCGCCCCCACGTACCAGTACCGGGATGTTGCCCGCTACCGCTACAATACGGTGATATTGATTAACATCGTCGGTCGGGTCGGCTTTAATAATATCGGCACCCAACTCAACACCTTGTCTTACCAAAGGGATGATTTTTTCCGGATCGCCGTTTACCATGTACCCACCCGCTTCTGTATTTGGGCGAAACACCAATGGTTCTATCATTAACGGCATGGCATACTGTTCGCACACCGGTTTTATTTTAAGGATGTTTTGGATACACTGATCGGCCACTTCAGGCTCGCCGGGAATACTGAACAGGTTGACCACCACACAAGTAGCATCAAGGCGAATAGCCTGCTCAACCGGGTTTTCAATCATTCGGCTAAATAAAGCGCGCGGCAGGTCTTTACCGTAAACATTGGCAACATCTGTACGTAAAACCAACGATGGTTTTTGACGACCGGCAATTGACTGTAAATACTGCGCCTGTCCAATGGTTAACTGAATAGCATCGGGAGCGGCATCTACTAAAACTTCAACGGCTTTTTGAATATTTTCGATACCGCTTAAAAAGCCGTACTCGTTAAAAAATCCGTGATCTATAGCTACATCAAAGCAATTGCCCGACCGGCTGTTAAATAATCTGTTTAATCTGTAAGATTTCATGTTTCAAATATAGGTGTTTTTATAGGTTGTATATACAAGTTAGTATTAATTCAGGCTCTTTTAATGCTTATCAGCAAGTGTAATACTTAATATCCCGCCGCGCTGTAAATCTTTGTAAGAAATAGTAGTTGCCTGATGGCTTTTACCGTTAAGTTTAACCGCCGTAATATAAATAGATGACGGTGAGTTTTTTACAGTTTTGATAACAAACTTCTTGCCGTTATCCATATTTATAACTGCGTGTTTAAATAACGGCGTACCCAGTTGATAATTGCCTGATACCGGATCGACCGGGTAAAAGCCTAGGGCAGAAAATATGTACCAGGCACTCATTTGTCCCGAGTCGTCATTCCCGCTTAAACCGCCGGGGCCATCGCTATACTCTCCGTCACGGATCGTCGCAACAGTCTCCTGCGTTTTCCAGGGCGAATTAGTGAAATTATATAGGTATGGCGTTTGGTGACCCGGCTCATTGCCATGCCAATATTCTCCTTTTATAAAAACGCTATCAAGGGCGCTTTCCAGCTTTCCATTTCCACCCATTAGTCCGGCTAAACCCGGCACATCTTGCGGCACATAAAAAGTATATTGGCGGGCAGTACCTTCTGTTATGAACGAAGTTTTCTTGTCAGGATAGAATGGGCTAATCCAGCTTCCATCAGCATGTCGCCCACGCATTAAGCCAGTTTCAGGGTCAAACACATTTTTATAGTTTTTTGAGCGGGCCATCAGTTGCTGATAGTCTGATTTTTTACCCATGCCTTGCGCCATTAAGGCCAGCGCGTAGTCATCATAAGCATACTCCAATGTACGCGATACTTGTTCGGCGCGGTGGGGGGCATCTTTAACAGAATCTTCTAAGGGGATGTAGCCATATTTTAGGTAAGATTGGATAGCCCGGCGCCCTTTTCCATCTTTATAGTCGGCCAAAGGCGCAGCATCAAAGGCATTTTGGCGCAACAGGCGGTAAGCCTCGTTAACATCATAACCTTTTATGCCTTTTAAATATGTCGAAGCGATGAATGGCATAGTATGGTCGCCTATCATAGCGCTGGTATAGCTGCTCCAAACCGGGAAGATCGGCATCCAGCCACCTTGCTGGCCTTTCAGTATAAGTGAGTTTACAATATCGCCGGTTAGTTTAGGATGTAATATCTCCAGCAAAGGCAATTCGGCGCGGTAGATATCCCACATAGACAGGTCATCATAATAGTTAGACCCTGGCTTCAATTTTTCGGTTTGATACTGCTTCGAAAATTTTGGATAAGTGCCGCTCACATTATTCATCAACCGCGGCATAATCAGGCTATGGTACATTGCCGTATAAAAAATGTGCTTGTTTTTCTCGTTACTATCAGTGATCTGTATTTTGTTTAGCGCCTTTTGCCAGGCATTAGCAGCCTTGGCACGTATAGCATCAAAGTCCCAATGAGGGATCTCGGTTTCAAGATTAAGGCGAGCCTCGGCAATGCTGGAAAACGATGTGCCGATCTTGATTTTTAAAATCTCGCCTTTGGTAACTTTAAACCCTACAAAGCCGCCTATATCTTTTTTATCGCCAATACTGTCCAACGCAAAATGCTCTGCGCCATTAAACACACCGGCCTCTTTAATGGTACGCTCTATACGCATCGCAAAATAGCCGCTAAAGCCGGCAGGCTTGCCGCCGCCTATGTAAATGCGGTAGGCGGGATTATAGCCGCTGATTTCATTATCGGCTCTGTTGATATAAACATGGCCCTTGCCTTTGTCGCTGTTTGGGGTTACCAGTAAATACAAACTATCATCCGCTGCCGCTGTAAACTGCATCATGGAGCAACGGGCCGTTGCGGTAATTTCTGTCGTTAGCTGATTATTGGTAAATTTTGTGCGATAATAGTCAGGACGGGTAATTTCGTCAGCATGCGAGAAAGCAGCCGAAACGTCCTTGTGTCCAGTAAATAACTTGCCAGTGATGGGCATAATAGTTACGCTACCATAATCCGGCACACATGATCCGCTTAACCAGTGGGCACCCCTAAAACCGCTCATTAATGTGTCCTTGTACAGGTATGGCGGTAAGCATTTAGCTTCCGTGCGCTGGGTTTGTGGTGTCCATTGGGTCATACCAAACGGAGTACAAACCGCGGGTATGGTATTGGCCCGCTGCTCTGTACCGCCGCTATGTTTTTTGGTAGAGAGGGTAGTGCTTGGAGCCGTGCCAACATAGGGATCAACGTAGCGCAAAAGGTTTTTATCCTGCCCGTACAACTGAACTACAACCAAAAAAAATGCGATTGTAAAAAGCAATTTCTGCATAACGTTGTTGTATCCTACATACCGGCGTGAAACGGCTTAGGAATATTGTTTTGCACCAAACATAAAAAGTTAATCTTGTATATACAAGTTTGGTGCGAAAGTTTTTAAAACGCTGTATACGTAGTTTAAAGCCGATATTTTCTATATTTGTGTTACCCATCACCTAAATCAATGAGTAAAAAAGAAGTAATTCATCTCTACAAAAAAGTAATACAAGACCTTAAACAGCAGATAGAGAAAGGTGATTTTAAAAAGGGCGATCTGCTGCCTTCTGAAAACGATCTTTGTAAACTTTACGATACCACGCGGGTAACCATCAGGCAGGCGCTATCAGCGTTGACTAACATGGGATACATTACCCGCAAGCACGGTAAAGGCAGCATTGTGTCTGAGCCGAAGGCTGGTTTGGGCATCTTGTCTCTCAGCGGTGTAACTGCTGGCATTGGCACGCAGAAGTTAACCACCTCTATATTGCAAAAACCTGTTAAACAAGCCTGGCCGGATGATTTCTTTTTTCAGCTAGATCAGGTCGAGACGAAGGCAGGCTGTATCTTTCTATCAAGGTTAAGACATATTGATAACACACCGGTTTTGTACGAGGAAACCTATATTACCAATATAGAGCTGCCACGCTTTTCGTCAAGGAACCTCGAGAACCGCTCCCTGTTCAACATACTTAAAGAGCACTACAAAGTTGAGGTAAAAGAGGGCGAGCAAAAGATATGGGCCCGCCATGCAGACAAAACGATCAGCAACCTGCTTCAAATAAAGACAACCCACCCGGTGGTGCACATGCAGCGCAAAATGCAAACCAACGTAAGTGGGTTGAGAATCTATTCGTCTTTATACTGCAATACCGAAGAGAACTTTTTGAGGGACAGCTTTTAACCAAGCTGATCTATCCGCACCCAGTCCATACCTGCGGCGATGGCTGATTGTACGCCCGGGTCGCCGTCTTCAAACACCAGGCAGTCTTTAGGGTCTATGCCCAGCTTTTCGGCAGCGGCCAAAAACGGATCGGGGTAGGGTTTGCCGCGCCCGGTTTCGCCGGCGCACACCAGGGTTTCAACCAGGTCGGCGATGCCTAAAACACTGAGCGTCTTTTCAATAGCATCGCGCGTACCGCCCGACACGACCGCTATCCTAACCTTGCCAACGTGCGCTTTAAGGTGCTCGACTACATGCTCCACAGGTGTCAAGCGGTTTATGTACTCATCGTGGTATAACTCCAGTCTTATCTCGGCAAACTCCTCCGGATCCATGTCGCAGTTATAGCGCTTGTTGATCTCTTGCACTACGGCGGGCACCGGCAGGCCGGCAAACTCATCAATGATCTCGCCGGTAATGGTTATCCCTTTGTCTTTAGCAACCTGTATGTAGGTTAGGGCGTGCAGGGGCATGTTGTCCGCCAGCGTGCCGTCGCAATCGTACAAGAAAGCCTTATAGTGGCCGGTGCTGCGTTTTAATAGTTGGTTATATTTTGTTAGAACGGTGTTTTCCATAGCGCGGCTAAATTAGCAAATAAGCGCAAAGCCTGGCTCAAATAACGTGTTTGTTTCACGCCTGTGTGACACAGATGAAACAAGTGAAACAAGATTTTGACTTAATACGCTAATAATCAGCCATTCTATAAAATCAAGTGAAACAAGATGAAACAAAAAATTTACGCAAATAACTTATTACCAATGCATTACAATTTATCAATTTGATTAAAACTGCAACAACCTTTACGTCAGTTTTATTATACTTAATTTTTAATCAATAAACTCATAATCAACCAACTGGAAACTGATTTTAGGTAGATTAAACAAAATCAGCAATCGATGGTGGTTTCCTTTCCCCGGCCTCCGCGGGGAGACCGTGCGGATAGGAAAATAGCAGTAGAAAGGTGTATTTCATGATCAATAGGCTATCAAAATGTTAGTCCTTGGAAGGTGTTTCCCGGCACTTGGTTAACCCTCTTACTTGTCTGGTTTTCCCTTAAAACCCACTATCATCCAGAGCAAAAGTGTTTTTACGACCTTTCCATTTTCCGCGGGTAAAATCCGGGAACTCCTGCGGCATGTTGCCTTCTTTGATAGATTTTGTTGACAGCGGCGTTATTACACTCATGGTAACGGAGTCGTAAACATCTATCGGTGTTTGTTTTTTCTCTTTAACAGCTAATATAAAGGCGTTAAATACAAACCAATCCATACCGCCATGGCCCGCGCCGGCAGCGTCGGCAGCATATTTTTTCCACAGGGGATGATCATATTTATCAAGCCATGGTTTTGCAGGCTCCCAAACATCATGTTGTTTTGATTGATGATCAATGTAAATGCTTTGGTTAACATCCATCCAAATGCCTGTGGTGCCGTCTATCCTGAAGCCTAAAGAATATGGCCTTGGCAGGTGCGTATCATGTGTCAACATCACCGTCTCGCCATTAGCACAGCTGATAAGCGTTTGGGTAATGTCGCCATTTTTGTAGTCTATTTTAGCATTTTTATGTCCCGGAGAAACTTCGTTAACATGGGCCGCAAGTCCGCGTGCTTTGGTGGTGTATGATGTCATTCGGGTAAAACGGTTACCCCTGTTAATATCAATATAATTCATACACGGGCCAACGCCATGTGTAGGGTAAAGATCGCCCACCTGGTCAATATTATATTGCGTGCGCCATTGCGCCTCGCTGGTTGCGTTAGCGCCAAATTCGGCACCGCCGGCGCCGTTAAACAGTACCGGGCGCAGGTTATGCTGGTAGCCGCCTTCTACGTGCAGTATCTCGCCAAACAGGTTTTGGCGCACCATGTTCAGGGTCGCCATTACATCCCGGCGATAGCAAACATTCTCCAGCGTCATGTAAGGCATGCCGGTTTTTTCTGATGTATTTACAATATCCCAATGCTCCTGTACGGTTAAACCGGCTATCACTTCGCAGCCTACATATTTGCCCGCTTTCATGGCATCCATAGCTTGCGGGTGATGAAACTGCCACGGTGTAGCAATAATCACGGCATCAATATCTTTACGCTCCAAAAGCTTTTTATAAGCATCTATTCCGCCTGTATATTCGGTAGCTGCCGCCCGGCCTTTTTGCGCTATATATTCGCGGCAGCGTTTTAAGGAGCGCTCTTGTGTATCGCAAATAGCTACAATTTCAGTATCGGTATGTTGTATAGCTGCCGATATGTGGGTCATGCCCCTATCGCCAACGCCAATATAGCCCAAACGTACCTTGTTCAGCGGTTTTGCAAACAGGCTGCCTGATGGTAAAATGGTTAAGCCGGCAGCAGCAATGGCGCTTGTGGTTATAAACTCTCTTCTTTCCATAATAATTGGATAAATGCTTCGGGGTGGAAATTACATTGATTCAGTAACTAATGTAAGGTTTTTTTAAATAAATAGGTTGAATTGTTGCAATACCCCGATCTTTTTTCCGGGCTTAAAACCGTCAAAATATTAGCAATTAATATAAAGTCTATAGATTTTGTAGATTTATTTTGTTTTTACAATTCTTTGTCTTACGTTTGTTGCCGTTATGCTACTAAAAGGTATCAAAAATCAGTTTATAATGTGCGTGTCGCCGGCAAGGGCAGTCATGTGTTGCTGTTGCTTATAACCCCCTTGGGGCCGCTTAATTTACAACAGTTTACTGATTACATTTTTTTGATTACCTATGTCTACATCTCATAAAAAACAAATAACACGCTTATCACTGGCTACTTTGCTAATAGGTATTGTTACCCTGCTATCATTTAGCTCCTGGGAAAATGCCTCATCAAAAAACGCCTTGTATAACTTAGCCGGTAAAGCGGCATTTACCACAACAACGGTGGCTAAGCAGTTGCAGGCAGGTAATTTGCGTATTAATTATACGGCTACGGCGGGCTACCTTAAAGTAGGCGGCAACAATGCCCATACCGCCCAAATGTTTTATACGGCCTACACCAGCGGCAAGCAAAACCGCCCTATTACATTTGTGTTTAACGGCGGGCCTGGTTCTTCGTCTATATGGCTGCACATGGGCTCGTTTGGCCCGGTGCGCGCCGTGGGCGGCAAAGCGGGGTATAAAGACAATGCCGACACTTGGCTAACCTTTACCGACCTGGTATTTATCGATCCTGTTGGTACAGGTTACAGCCGGCCGGAAGATGGTACTGATGTCCGCCGTTTTTATGGCTACCAGGCAGATATCCATTCTGTTGGCCAGTTTATTAAGCAATTTCTTACACAAAACAATCGCCAACAAAGCAAGCTATTTTTAGCTGGCGAAAGCTACGGCGCGGCGCGCGCAGTTGGCCTGGCGGGATATTTAAAAGACTCGTTAAACATCAGCACCAAAGGCCTGACGCTGATATCGCCGGCGTTGGATTATAAGCTGATATCATTTCGCAAAAATAACGATACACCATACCCCTACTATCTATCAGCCTATGCAGCCACAGCACAATACCACAAACGTTTGTCGCCGCAATTGCAGTCTTTAAGTCAGCAGCAATTAGCGGCCCAGGTTAACCGCTTTGCGTTTGGCATTTATCAAGCGGCCCTTGCAGACCAAGCTGCTTTACCTATCGCTGTAATTGACTCACTGAGCCTGTACACCGGCTTAGATACAACTGTAATTAAACGTCTTAACGGCAGGATCACCGACACCCAATTTACCCGCCTGCTATTTGCATCGGCACAAAAAACCACTGGTACGTATGATAGCCGCGACACGGCATTTGCGGGCGCCACAGATCCCAGCGAGAAAAAGATGCGCGATATATTTCCGCAGGCCTTTGCAGCTTTTAACAAAGAGGTACTGGGTTACGAAAACAAGCTACCATATCTTGCCACGGTAGCTACCCCAAACTGGAACTATGGTAAGGCTGTAACCAACGGCTTTTTAGATGTAACACCCGAGCTGAAAAAGCTCATAGCAGCCGACAGTAACCTGCAGGTACAAATTGTAAGCGGCAATTATGACCTTGCAACACCGGCGGCCAGCGTTGATAAACTGGTAGCTAGTTTAGGTGCTGCAGGTAGCAAAGTTGTTGTTAACCGCTACAACGCCGGCCACATGGTTTACACCGATGATGCGGCAAATCATCAATGGCGTAAAGACACTGAAACATTTTATACAAAACCATGATAACAAAAATAAGATATAAGGCGGAGTGCTCGAGGGGTTAGGCGGGCGTCTGCAAAACGCCAAACAGCGGTTCGAATCCGTTCTCACGCCTCTATAAAATTCTCTCTCTTCATTTGGTTTATAATTGGTTCGTAAATGCCCCTGCCCATCAGGGGCTTTACGTTTTTTTGCAAAGCGAGATAAATTAGGCACAAACAAAACTGCCGGTCTCTTGAATAAGAAACCGGCGGTTTTTGTAAAGCTAATTTGATATTGTGATCAGTTATTTCCCTGGCTGATTCGCCAACGTAAAGTGCCTGCAGGTATCCCCTGCCGAAAGATATATATTATTGATGCTGCACAAGCCATCTCTGTCTCGTACAGAGGCATAACCAGAGCTCATTGATGTAAGCCCGGGATAGGTTTGTTCAATTACCGAGGGCTGGTTTTGAAAATGCGCACACTTTTGACATATATTGCCCGTGTTGCGGAAGCCTATGATATCAAAAATACCCATAATTAATGTGTTACAATAGCAGCCCAGTAATCGCCAAATACCAGCACTGAAAGTATATAACCCAAAACAACGTTAACAATTACACCTGCTGTAAAAGCTATTACCGGTTTGCTTCCGGCTGATGCCAGTTCGCGGAAACGGGTAGTTAAGCCAATACTAAAAAAACTAAATGTGAACGCCCAGGTGCGTAAAGCGGTAATTGGGGCAATAAGCGCCGGTTTAACTACTGTATTGTATTCTGCCAGGGTGTTACCTTTTATAATTAAAGATGTAAGTATAGACGCTACCAAAAAGCCTATTACAAATTTGGGGAAACGCCACCAGATTTGCGCCACCTGCACTTTTGAAGTGGTTTCTGTACGCTCCCAATAAGTAACAGAGATTAGTGCAAGCGCAAAGGCCCAAATGCCAATCCAAATGTCACGGCCAATAACTTTGATTAGTGTATACGACGCTATTGCCTGCTCTGGGGTGCCGCTGATACCCAGGTGCGGATCGGCTGTCAAACCGCCATATGATTGTGCGGCGGCCAGGCCTGCTGCATCTGCAAATTCTGAAGTACCGATCCAGGCGCCACCTACCCCGGCAGGCAGATGAAGTAACCGGCACACTAAAGGCAATAAAAAGATCATGATAATAGCATAGATTACTACCAGGCTTATTGCCACCGGCGGATGCTCTTTTTTTGCCCTTACAGAACCTGCAATAGCAATTGATGCTGATACCCCGCATACCGCGCCACCAGCGCCCAAAACCGCTGCTAACCGTCTATCAAGGCCCAATTTACGGCCAACAAAGAAGATGGTTAAAAATGTAGCGAGCGAAACGATGGAAGCCTGTAAAATAGCGACTGGTCCGGCCCATAGTATCAACGTAAAGGGCAACGTGGCGCCTAACAAGATAATACCCAATTTTATATAAAACTCAACCCTAAAGCCGGCATCAAACCAACGCGGCAGTTTGGCTATGTTAGATATCAGCAGGCCCAAAGCTAATGCTACTAACGGCGGTTCTAATGTATACTTGCTGGCCTGATCCCAGCTGCCCAGGGCATAAATGATAGCCGAAACGACAAATACAAAAGTAAATGCCGGGATAAAATGCTTAGGCTTTTGCCCTATACGTGATGTTACAAAAGTAAACAGCACCAGTAATACGCCTAATAAAGCGATGTACTTTACACCGTTCTTGGCAAATTGCCCTGTAAACTGCGAAAATGTTGACCATTTAGCAGGAGATACCGCAATCCAGGATATACTTGAACCGGATAGATAAAAGATATAGGCCAGTATAACAATACTAAGGCCTAGTATTACAGCCCACCAATCTTCCGTGAGCGTTTTTAAAGATGATTGTTCGTTTGAAGTTTCTTCAAGCGCGTTGTCTAAATTGATGTTCTTTGCCATTACAGTTTATTTGGTGGATAAAATTAGTTTTTATTCTGATTTATGTAATACCAAGCTCTCGGTTTTTATCTGCCGGTTGCGGTTATAGGCCATGTGGCAACCGCCGGTTGCGGTCGGCGTGCTATCATTAAATTGTGTTAAGGTGGGCTGTAAATAGAAGGTTTCGTCTGTGGCACGGCTCAATATCTCGCAGGGGAGGCCGTCCCGATCTCACAAATACTGAAAGACAGAGATGTGCTTTGCCCAATACAGGCCCCTGTAAATTTGTTGTTACCCAGATTTGGCCGACACCGGTACTTACTTTACAATACTGATTCTCCGGGCATTGCTCCGGACGGATAGCCTAGCCATTTTAGGCGTATACTATTCGTATTTTCTTTTGCCGCTTTTTTGGACGAAAAGGCTGCTTGTAGGTTATCTTATTTATCCTTCTGCATCACCATAAACGTGCTTTTAATGGTATTCCCATCACTATCTACTAATGTCAGCACGTGGTTGCCCGGCGATGGAGAGAGACCTATCTGGTGAAAATCTTTAGTCACCCCGACATAAGCTCCATCCAGGTGCCAGAAAATTTTTGTGCCTGCCTGGCGATTGGCGGCGTTGCAAACCATTTGCCCGCGCGCACCATCGGCCTCTATCGGCACATACACCCTGGCGCCATTTTTAGGGTAAATGAGTTCCATTTGCGTTGTGGCATTGCTTACGTTGCAATCGGCCCTAAAAGGGGGTAAAGTTTTATACTGGTAGTTTTTAGTTTTAAAGTAATACTCCATGGCCGGCGGTAGTATAAACCAGCTTTTGTTTACGATCTCATCAGCCGGCACGCAATCGGCATTTACCTGCCATTGCCCTGTTTTGTCTAAATGTACTAATTGATGATATGGGCAAACGGGCGCACGCAAACCGCCTTGCGGCATCCACCTATCTTCGGTATTGTCGCAATACTGGCCCGCCCGGTAGCCGCTTTGCTTACAAATTTTTAGCTTCACCATGTCGTTAACCGGTACGCCGAACCAATCGCGGGTTACGGGCAGCAGCCTGAAGATTTCAAACATCGCCGGGGCAGCAGTGCTTACACCCGTAAGGCCGGGGCGGCCCTCGCCGGTAGTGTTGCCTACCCAAACCCCAACAACATACTTTGGCGTTACCCCAATGGCCCAACCATCCCTAAAACCAAAGCTGGTGCCTGTTTTCCAGGCTACGCGTTGCGACGATGCCATTTGCTGCCAAAGCAATTCCTCGCCGGGCCGCATAACTTCCTGCATGGCTTCAAAAGTGTAATAAATTGACCCGGCATCTATCATGCCGGATTTTTCCAAGTCGGGTTTGATTTTCTCAGCAGGGGTGTATACGGGCATATGATAGTCTGCCGCGTCATACCGCCCCCGGTATTTACTGTAATGATTAAGAGCCCGGGCCATATTTGCATAAACGCCTGTTAGCTCCCAAAGTGAGTTTTCGCTGCCACCCAAAATTAATGATAACCCGTAAAAATCCGCCGGTTGCTTTAAGGTGGTGATGCCCGTTTTTTTAAGCAAGTCATAAAACCGCTCGTACTTGTACTGCTGCAGCATTTTTACTGCAGGTACATTAAGCGACCGCGCTAAAGCTTTCGAGGCAGGCACCGCGCCGTCATAGCCTAAATCAAAGTTCTCTGGCTGGTAACCGGCTATTTGCGTAGGTATATCGGGCACCAAACTGTTAGGCAATAAAAAACCATCGCGCAGCATAGCGGCATATAACAAAGGCTTTAAAGTGCTGCCCGGGCTGCGTGGCGCATTGATCACATCCACATCGCTCTCCATCAATTTATCCTCGGGGTGATTGATATTACCTACGTAGGCCAGCACCGAGCCGTGTTCAACATCAAGCACAATGGCGGCTATGTTATTAATATGATTAGCTTTTAACCGCTGATGATGCCGCTCCAGGATTTGGCTTACCTGTGTTTGCAGTGTTGAGCGCACGGTGCTGTTAACGCGGGTGTCGTTGGTAAGCTCTTTCCCTGCTACTATTCGCTGCAAAAGGTGCGGCGCCAGATTGGGTAAGGCGACTGGCTTATCAGGCACAGGTTCTAATTTTGATAAAAGGCAGGTAATACTGTCTATAATCTTAGCCCTATACATTTTGTCTAAAAGGGCATTGCGTTTGCGCAGCAGCGTCAGCCTGTTTTTCCCGGGGTGCACCAGCGAGGGCGCGTTAGGCAAAACCGCAAGCGAAGCCATCTCGCCCCAGGAAAGCTTATCAGGCCCCCGCCCAAAATATCGCCATGATGCGGCGTCCAATCCAACCACATTGCTGCCAAATGGTGCGTTACTGGCGTACAACGCGATAATTTCTTTTTTGCTGTGGGTAATTTCCAGCCGTAAGGCCTGCACCATTTCCAATAGCTTGTTCCAAAAGTTACGCTTGTGGCGGGTGGATAGCCGGATGACCTGCATGGTAAGCGTACTGCCCCCGCTGCTGATTCGTTTTGATCGGATATTTTGCCTTATCGCCCTGCCGAAAGCCAGGGGGTCTATCCCAAAATGCTGCTCAAAGCGCTTATCCTCAAAAGTGATGATACATTGCTTAAACTTATCGGGCACATCCTCATTATAAGGGAAACGCCACTGCCCATCCGATGCGATAGACGCGCCCATCAGCGCGCCATCACTGTCATTTAACACGTACGATGTTGGCGCGTCGAATAATTGCCGGGGCAGGCAAAAGCTAAAACCAAGCAACAGCAACAGGGCGATGATACTCCCCGCCAGCCGCAGCCTGGTTTTGGCAAACCATTTTAGGCCTGCTGTTATGTTGTCTAAAAACTTGCGCACTATTTTACCACCTCAACCCACTGTCCTTTTTCAAAGTAGTTGATGGATGCGTCGTACATCGCCTCACAATATGTGCCCGGAAGGTAGTACTTACCCGCATAAGCGGCAGTTAGCATTACTGTATAAGTGGCCGACTCGTGCGGATTTAGCCCGAAATAAGTATACACCCTGTCGTCCCTGATATCGCGATAGTCCGACGGCGATGATTTAAACACTTCATCGTTATTGAGCATCCGGGTATTTAGGATCTCCCATCCCGAAGGGAACATCTGCGTTAGCGCTACATTATCATAACGGCCACGTGCGCCCGGATTTTTTATGGTAACCTGGGCCACAAAGTCGGTACCTTGTTTAATGGATGCTACATTCACCGGCTTGCCGGTCATACCGTAATAAGTTACCTGCATTTGCAGTACCTCCGGTTTGTTCTGAGCAACCTGCTCCTGGCCCGGCGCGGGTTGGCCCTTTTGTATCAGGCGAATATACAAGCGGTTTTTACCGTTGTTTTTCAGGTATGCCTGCCCGCCATTGGCTGCCAAATTACCCTGCCATATATTTGCTGTGCTGGTTATATTGCCTTTGCTGGTGCCCGACTGGTAGTTAAACAACAGCTTATTACCCGACTGGTTTTGCCCGCAATATTGCGCAATAGCCATCAAGGCATAAGCGGTGGTTTGCGTGCTGTACCAATCATCCTGCGATAAACTTGACGCCACCTTTTGCATCATGACAGATGCCTTTTGCTGCTGACCTAATAAGATCAGTGTTTGCAAAGTAATGGCCTCGTCACGCAAATCAGAACCATAGGTGCCATATAATTGCTTGTACGGCCCAACCATCATGCTTAACCCGCGGATCATTTGTAAACCAACCTCGGGCTGGCCGGTTAGTTTGTAGGCCGCCGCTAATTGCCACCTTGCCCCGCTGGTTAGCGTAGGCGTTTCTTTTAAACGATTCATGGCGCCCAGTTCAGGAGCACCCGCCATTGCCAGCAGGTATAAGCGGTAGGCCTGTGTCATGTCTTCATTAAAATAGGCAGCCGGCTTAGGCGACCAGTTTAGGGCCTTTTGTTTTTGATAGCGTTTCCAGGCATCAAGGAAACCAACCGGCAGGTTGTACCCTTTTGCCTTGGCAGCCAGCATAAAATGGCCGGCATAATTGGTGCCCCAGTCATCGGCATTACCCTCGCCAGGCCAGTAGCTTAGGCCGCCGCTGGGTATCTGGAAACCGTTTAAGCGGCTAATGGTAGCCTTAACGTTTTGCTGCACCTCGGCCTTTTGTTTTGGCGATAGGCTAAGCAGCTGGTCCAAATACAACTGCGGGAACCCTGACGATGTGGTTTGCTCCACACAGCCATATGGGTAGTGCATTAAATAACTCAGCCTGTCAGCCAAATTAAGCGGCGGTATGGCCGACACCTCCAGCGTGGCCGAGTTGGTGCCGGGCATACCTATGGCAGCATAAGCTCCGGTCCAGCTTTGGCCGGGCTGCAATTCTTTTTCGATAGTGCGGGTAATTGGCGGGTTAGGCGTGCGTACGCTTAGCTCAACATCTTCAACTGCGGTTTCGCCGCCGCTTTTGGCTATAATGCGCACCTTGGCTACGCCTACAAAGTTTTTAACGTCCATATCAAATGTCACTACCTGGTCGCCGGGTTTAGCAAAGCTGATCGTCTTTTGCATGCCAGTGGTACTGGTAAAGGCAGTGGTTTGTATCTGTACGTTAACATTTTTAATGTTGCTCTCCATGGCAAACACCGTGACCGGCAGCTGGAACTTCTCGCCCGGACCAAGTACTCTCGGTAAAGTTGATAGTACCATCAACGGCTTTTTAACAGCCCCGGCTTTCTCGGCTTGCCCGTAAGCACCGCCGTGCCCGGCAACCACCATTGCCCTAACAGAGCCTATGTATTGCGGCAGCGTAAACTTATGCGTTTGCTTATCGCCCTTGGCTAAATGGAACGGCCCCATAAATTTCACTACCGGTTTAAAGCGGTTGATGGTAGCATTTTGATTGTTCAACAAGCCCTGATCGCCGCCAATACTGAGTATCCGCTCAAGGCCACCGCCATAGGCGCCGATGATGTAATCAAACAGATCCCAGGTTTTAACGCCCAGTGCTTCGCGGGCGTAGAATACCGAATGTGGGTCTGGCGTTTTAAAGTTAGTAAGGTCAAGTATGCCCTCGTCTACCAATGCCACGGTATAGGTCATTTCTTTACCCGATGTTTCTGAAACCGTAATGCTAGATGGCGTTTGCGGCCTTATTTTGTCCGGCATGGTAATTATTGGTTTCAACACCGTTTCCGGGTCATCCACCTTTATCGGGATAGCGCCGTACATGCGTATGGGCAAATCATTAGCCGTTTGCGAATAGTGTTGCAGCAGCGTTACGTTAACAAACACATTTGGCGCCATGCCCGGCTCCACTTTAAAAGTGTAGCGGGTTTCGCCTTTGCGGGTATCAATCCATAAAGACTTTATCACCTTACTGCCGTTTTCAAAACTTACCAGCGCGCGGCCGTTACTGCCTGTTGGTATGGTTAGTGTAGCCTGCTCACCTACTTTGTAATTCTTTTTGTCTGATGTAAATGATAGCATTGCCGCTTCGGTAGCATTATCCTGCTGCAAACGCTCAGCCCAGTTTGGCCAGTCTACATAAACAATTTTGCCGGTACTGTGGCCCGTAGCATTGTCTTTAACTTTTATCAGGTAGCGGCCCCAATCTTCTTTCGGGATCCGCAGGCCCCATTTACCCCGGCCGTTAACTAATTGAACGCGGTCAGTGCGTATCAGTTTATTTAACTGATCTTGCGTAAAGTTGCTCATTTCATCGCCACTCTGATCCCACCACCAGCGCCATTGAATTTTATACAACTGCACCTCCACATCGCGCGTACCGGCAAATAACTGGCCGTTTACGTTTACGTCGGCAAGGTCAATATTATGCGTATCATCGGTAGTGAGCATGCCGCTCATTTGTTTCCCTTCGGGGACCTTGATACCCACGTAGCCCGGGTAAACATTATAAGGTAACGATACCTGGTTAATACTGAAATTACCCCCAGGCTCAAACACCTTTACCACAAAGTTAGCGCGTAGCTGTCCCGGGGCTTGTTTTTCAAGGTTGATGTCGGCGTTTACTTTGGCATTGCCGTTTTCATCAAGCCTGCCATCAAAAACGTTTTGTGTTTGTGTACCAAATTTCAAAGTCGGGTCATCAAAAGTATAACCTTCAAAACCCTTGAACGCCGTGTTTTGCGACGACATAAAAGCATCAACCTTAGCTTTCAGGTTTTGAGCTATACCGCCAAACAACCAGCGGGCGTTCAGCACACCATCGCTATTACCTTTGGTAAGCGACTCACGGTTACCAAACGACAGGCTAAGTTTTAACCTGTTAGGCATAATGGTTTCTATCTTAATAGGCTTCTCAAACGTTACGCCGCCCACTTTAACCTTAGCCATCCAGTTGCCGGTTGGGGAACTGAGGGTGGTAGCCGTGCTGAACCTGTAAAACCCATCAACCGGGTGTGTGCTGGTGATTTTTTTGTACACCTGGCCCTGCGGGTTATACAACTCGAAATCAACCGGATGATCCGGGGGCAATGATTTCAGTTTATCCTCCAAAATGAACGATACAAATATCGAATCGCCGGGGCGCCATACGCCGCGCTCGCCATATATGAAACCCTTAAGGCCTTTCTGCACTGTTTCGCCCCCAACATCAAACCGCGATAGCGGCAATGAGCTGCCATCATCCAGCTTTAAATAACCCCGCTCGCTACCCTTTTTGGCTATGAGCAGATAAGGCCGTCTTTTCAGCGTGAACGTCGCAAAGCCATCATCGTCCGAGGTGACTTTTTGTATTATTTGTTTCTGGTAATCCAGCAGTTCAAGCTCAACACCTTTAAGCGGGCCGGCATCCATAATACTGGTTACGGCTACCAGCATGCTATTGTCGTTGCCGCGTTTTACTATCAGGCCAATGTTTGAGGCAATGATATTACGCGTGGCCCAGCGGTCGCGGCTATAGTATGAGTCTGTGCATGGGTCTTCACGTTCGTTCCATTTATACCCCTGTGGATAATAGTTATCATAGCGGCTCCAAAAATCATCATCCTCGTCAATACCCGCTTTCCATAAACCGTTGCCTTCTTCGTTGTAATCGCCGCCTTCTTCATTATCTCCTTCTTCAACACTACTGTCACCGTCAGTTTTATCTGCTACCTTTTGGGTGGAACAATTGAACAGTGAATACGATCTGCGGAAACCTATCAAAACCCTGTAAATTGCCCCCGGTTCGGTACGAATCAGGTGGTCGATATCCAGCATAAACCTGTTCTTTTTTGATAGATTTATGCTCTTATCGTTATCCAGTCGGATGGTTTTCTCGATGATCGGCTTACCCAACTGCCTTAGCTGTTCCTGCCCATTAAAGCCGTTATTCTGAAAATATTGCGGTACATTGTTTTCATAGATCTTGATAATGGTTACATCTACCGCGTTAAGATTAATGGCCTCAAACGGCATCATCAGCTTGCCCGAATCGGGCAGAATCACCCCCTTGCCCGGTACGGTTACCGCAGGCAATCGGTTCTCAAAATAAACATTGGCCGAGTAGCCTTTTACAATCTTCTTACCCGTAATATCCTGCACCCCGGCGTTGGCGAAGGCGGCGTAGTTGCCGTTCAATCGCTCAGATGGATAGAGTTTCACTGTGCTGCCATCAATGGTGTAAGCCATTTCGGGCAGGTTGCTCAAGCCCAGCAGGCCGGTTAGCTCCTGTCCAACACGTATTGGGTTCGAAAACTGGTACAACAAGTATTGCTCCTGATCCTGCACCGCTTTTATGCCCATCACTTTAAACACGCCGACAGCCGGAATCTCAAAATCCTGGTTGCCTTTTTTATCACTATTAAGGAGGCTTCCATCCCAATCAACATCCACTTCTTTTGATGCGCCGCTAGTGGGGCGTGCTATATTATTAAGCACAAATTTATGCAGGTGCGTTGCGGCATTGTGCTGCCAGGTTATTTTTACAGGCATTTCTGCCCGGGTGGAGATCAGTTTCTCTACCACGGCAGCCTCTTCATTATCAGCGGTTTGTATAACGCCGGTAATTTTCATTTTATCAAGCGATGTAGCTGTGGCGGTTTGTATACTTTCAAAATCGATAGAAAAATCGGGCTTGATCGTTTTAAACTCAAACTCAAAGTGTTCTAATCCGCCCGATACTTTGGCTACCGATCCCAGATCAAAATCAGCTTCGTAAACCTTATCATGGTCAAGCTTTCCGTCGGGTTTAAATTCTATAGTTTGCGCATCGGACCAGTAAGCTTTGCCTTTTATTGACGGCGAAAAGCTAAAGGTGCCGCTTTTCAGTTCCTCATTTTGCTCATGCGCGGTTTGTACCTGGCTGGCCAGTTTTATGCGAATGACGCTCTCTTTCGAGATTACGCCCGAGGTGTATGCTTCAATATATTTGGCATATTCTGTAGGATCAGCTTTTTTTGAGCGACTTTTCCAAATGAAAAAGCCGGCAATAAGAGCAATAAGGAGTACGGAGATCAGGATGACCTGGGTACGTGATAAGCGGTTAAACATAGGTGATGATTTATTGATCTAAAAATATCAAATAAAATCCTTGAAATGGCTTAAATACTTTATGCAGATGATAATCATCGACTGCAATCAATCAGCCTATAGGTAATTGGCTTAGTAGCCTTCAATCATTACATACAGGGCGATAATAAAAAAGCGAAGGCAAAGCACTATAATAAACTTAATAACGTCTATTTATCAAACAACGGCACGGTGAAGATAATTTCCAGTTATCCATGTGTATTCCTGCACAGACGGATCAAAGATAAATGCGCAATGTTAAGTTATCATGATTAGTAAGGCCTATTAGCCTTTAAAGGAAGTGTGTTACCAACTGCTCCCATTCTTCATTTAAAGAAACATTTGGGCGTTTTTGTCTTGCTTTGCTGTACCAGTAGTCGGCGTTCCAGTTATCTCCCTCTTTACGGTGCAGGTAGGCATGCACCCAAGCCGAAGCGTTATCGGTTAAATGATCAACCACGGCATGAGCTTGCTGCCAATTGCCTTTGCCGTCATACCACAGACTTTTTAACGGCGCTGACCATTCGTTAGTAGGATAATCTGACTTCAATGATTCTTTGAATTCGGCTAAAGTTTTCATAGAGAACTAATGTACACAAACATTACGTAATGCTGTAAAGCTACAAAAGCCGCCTTAGTTTCCTAAAGCGACCTTGTAGTCTTTGCCATTTGAATCTATAGCTCATTGTATATTGAAAATGAAAAATAGAACGTTTGGCGAGTTGAGGAGCGGATCGACCCATCCATCCAACCCCGTCACTTAACTCCGATGATAATGCTCCGGCTTTGCTATCTCTAAAACTACCCGCCCTTCTATCTCGCCTTTTTTCATTTCATCAAATACAGCATTTATATCCTCTAACTTGGTGGGGTGAACTGTTGCTTTTACCTTACCGTCCAGTGCAAATTCAATGGCTTCCTGCATGTCTTTGCGGGTACCTACTATCGAACCTCGAACAGTATATCTATTTAACACGGTTTCAAATATTGGTAAGTCAAAGCTACCTTTTGGCAAACCGTTTAACGCAATAGTGCCTTTGCGCCGTAGGGCCGATAAGCCTTGTTTAAATGCTATGGGCGATGGCGCAGTAACCAACACTCCATGCATACCACCGGTTTGCTTTTTCAGGAATTCGCCGGGGTCTTGCTCTTTAGCGTTTACTACAAGTTCTGCTCCCAGCCTTTTGGCAAGGGCCAGTTTATCGTCTGATATATCAATAGCTGCAACGTGCAAACCCATTGCTTTAGCATATTGTACGGCAAGGTGGCCTAGACCGCCAATGCCTGATATAGCTACCCATTCGCCGGGTTTAGCCTCGGTTTCTTTTAGTCCTTTATAAACAGTTACACCGGCACAGATGATAGGTGCCATTTGCGTAAAATTAATGTTTGGGGGGAAATGCGCTATGTATCTCGAGTCGGCAATCACGTATTCGGCAAATCCACCGTCTACGCTGTAGCCGCCATTTTGTTGGGTATCGCAAAGTGTTTCCCACCCGGTGATGCAAAACTCGCAGCCACCGCAGGCGCTATATAGCCAGGGCACGCCAACAACATCTCCCTCGTGTACATTTTTAACACCACGCCCTAATGCCACCACATAGCCTAAAGCCTCATGCCCCGGGATAAGCGGCATTTTAGGCTGCACCGGCCAATCGCCCGTTACAGCATGCAGGTCAGTATGGCAAACGCCGCAGGCAATTACTTTAACCAATATTTGATTTTCGCCGGGTTCTTTAACCGGCATTTCTTCAATTTGCAGCGGTTGTCCAAATTCGCGGATAACGGCGGCTTTCATGGTTTTAGGTATCATATCGATTTAATTTTAAGGTGAAATGTAACGGACAATTGATCGTCTGTTTTGATCATGCCGCCTAATTTGCGGGGGGGTGTTAAATTGAAATCTGAAAACTTTATCTCCTTAGATCCCAGTAAGTGAATTACATTATCTGCATCAACAGATACCTGGTAGTTAACATCAAATCTTTTAGTTATCCCGGCAAGTTTGATGTTGACCAGCCCGTTAATAGCCTTTGGGCTTAAGGTTAAATCGCCAACCCCATCTAACGTTAAAAAGCGGATGTAAAGGAGCGGATATTCTTTTTCTTTTAAGGTTTTGCGTAAATCGGCCGTCATCATTTTGTTATGGCAGTCAAAACTCAACACCTTTAGCCCTATCATGCCGGACAGCATGATATCGCCTGCTGCTTTGCTAATCATCAGCGTATCTGTTTGGCCGTAAGACGGGATGTCGCAAGTGAATTTGTTGATATTGGTGGTACCGTTAACGCTTAGGTTGCTGTTCTGGTTAATTATCCAACGCCCTTTTTGTGGTGGCCACAATAGCAACAGGCCCAGCCAAAGTATATTTAAATAAAACATGGCGCTGCTATTAAGGGTTAAGTTTAGCCAGCACAATCCCGGCAATGGTTGCCTGTATCAATCCGTAGCCAAACCAGCTTGCTACCATCACTATGGTAACATCGAGCGCGCTGAAAGAGATCCACATTACGGGTAATAATGCTACAATTGCATATACCAATCCAAACTCTAATCCCCGTAGCATAAATACGCCGTGAAAAAGGCTTTTAAACCTGTCCCAAAACCACGATAATGCTAAGCTGAAGATAAAAGCGTGCAGGTAAAAAAGCATATCCCTGTTACCGTCCGAGTTGAATAAGGGATTATTATAATCTGCAAACAACGATGGAAAAAAACGTACAGCCAGGTACAAGCCGCCATAGCTTATTATAAACAGGATGCAGCCTGTGATTAATCCGGAGATAAGTATCTTTTTCATTTTTGTATGTATAAAAGCCTCCTTAGGGTAATTAAAAGGAGGCTTGTTAAAGGGTATTAAAATGAGATAGCTGCCTGCATTACCAAGCCACTAAATTTGCCGCCGCTTAGGATATTGGTAGCGTCGTAGTCTTTGTATTGCTGGCTTACATATTCGGCTTTCATCATGATGTTTTTGGTTAAAAACCAACCTGCAGAGGCCGCAGAACGATTGACGGTAACGTCAGTAGTATTGCCTACTATTTTGGCAGACACTGTGTTGTAACGGTAGCCTATCCAGAAATTCTCTGTATCTTCAGGGAACCTGTAGATGATATCGCCGGCAAATTGTTTGGCACCACGTGTTGATACTTCTGTAATGGTGCGGCCCTTTGCAGTTTCGGCTGTTCCAAAAAACTCAAGTCCTTTATATTTCAAGAACAAGTTGCCCATGTAGCTGTGGTTTTCCTGACTGAAGCCCGGGTTAAATCTGCCCGAAAAGGCGTTATAATCTACCGCCTGGCTAAGTGTTGTACCCGCGGCAGTTGTTGGGTTTGACATTACGTTGTAATAGTTTGAACCGGTACGGTCGCCACCAAACAAGGTGCTGCTGTTAGCACTGCTTACCGTGTAAAATGAACCTGATACACGCACTCTAAAGTCTGGGCTTAATTGTTTGTCGAAGCCTAGTTTGCCTAAAAATGCCGGCGGATATTTGTTGGTTTCACCTGTTTTTGCGTCAATTTTTGTTGGGGCAAGGGTAACGGCATTCAGTTCGCCGTCTGTAATTGCACCCATTGCAAAAAGGCCGGTTTTTTCGCTTTTATAGTAAACATGCATACCAATTTCGGTAGCAAACTCGTCCATAATATAATTTTCTACAAAAGGATTGTAAATGGTATTACCACCATCTGATCTGCGGAAATGCTGATCGCCATAATCAATATCTGACTGGCCAATTACAAACGTTACATTCTGCATGATATCATCAATTAGCGGGCTTTTCAGAAACGTTAATTTATCTATCTGCAAATACCCACCTTTTACCCAGGTATCTTCATGGTGCCTTGACGACAAGTACGATGTCAGGTTTAAACGGATACCATCGGCTAACTGGATATCAAATATCATATTAGCCATGGGCAGGTTAAAGCCATTATATATGGGCGTAATGGCATTTACATTACCTGTTGCTGTGCCAACCGTTTTTACCACCGGTGTGGCCGCGTTTGAAGCTTTTAAAGTTTGGTAAGCCAGGGTAAATCCCCCGCCAACCTTTACTTTCAGTCCTGTAAATTTAACGGTGTCTTTTTTACTGGTTTCAAATACATTTATACCCTGTTTGTTATTGGGGCGAAAATATTGTATTTGTCCTTCTTGCGCGCTTGCTGCTATTGGAATAAGGCCTAGCCCTATTATAGATAACAAGCCGATTATTTTGTAAAAGTTAGTTTTCATGATGTATTATTTAAAGAGTGAGGGAAGCAGATTATTTTTTGTAGATAAGATTAAATTGAATGGTCAGATCATTATACACTTTCATGGTGCCCAGCATATAACTTGGTGGTTTAATACCATAATCTGTTAGCTGTATTTTTTTAGTGCCACTGCAGGTTATTGTATTATCCGCGTTTACTTTAGCGGTTACATCCATACTAATAGCTTGTGTATTGCCGGCAAAGGTTAGGTCGCCTTTGGTCTTTAAAAGGTATTTGCCTTTTAGGATGTTGGTAACTGTTACTGATGTAAGCTTGTAACTTACTGTAGGATATTTGCTGGCATTAACCGCTTTATTCATTCGGCTATCCATAGATGAGTGTTCGCTTTTAAGCGTTTTAATTGCGAACTGAAAAGTGAAGGCACGAATAGCACTCAGGTCATCGCCCTCTTTTACAAATGTGCCCTGGCTTTCAAGCGATGATGAGGTCATTGTCCAATCGTGAATGTTTGATGTGCCCGACACTTTTAAATAGGTATCTGCGCCATCAGCAAGTTTGTAAGTTACCTGGGCCATTACCAATTGTGGTGCGGCCAATAAAATGATTGCGGCTATAATAAACCTGATAGCGGCAAGGGGATTGTTTGTCTGTTTCATAGTTGTGTGATTTAGGTCAAATGTATTGCTACATCATGCGATGAATAGTGACGAGTGTTAACGCAAAAAGTGATGATAATCAATAAATTACGCTAATAGATTTTTAACTATAAAACAACAAGTGATTCGGTAACGGTTGCGCATGGAAATACCAGCAAAGGCTTTTCCTGACGGCTCATCATTTTACGTGTTATACTGGTGCTGAACATTTTTTGAAGCAAATTGCGGCGGCGGTGCACAATCACAAGCAGGTCAATATCTATAAAAGAGCATAAGTGTTTTAAGCTGCTGATGACGTCCCTGCCTTTAATATTATGATAGAGGATCTTAGGGTAGGTGATTTTAAAAGGAATTTGGTTAAAGAATTTTTCGATGTCGTCGTCCTCTTCGGGTTGGGCAGCGATATTGGAGATCAATATCTCTGAGTTGGTGTGTTTGGCCAAACCGGTTAATGATTCAAGTACAGTTATATCTGTATAATTCATCACCGTAGCAAAAGCCATTAATTTAAAGGGCTCAAACCTTGCCTGGTACGGGATAACTAGAACCGGGAAGTTTGCTTTTTCTACAATATCCCAGGCATGGTCCTTTTCGAAATAACCGTTTAAGTTATGTTTGCTGTGAGCGCTTATAACCGCCAGTTGAATGTTATATTTCGACATTAGGTGCGCCAGTTCTTCGCCGGGCAAACCCTCTTCGCTGCATTGGGTAATTACAGGCCTGAAAGCTTCTTTCTGATCGTCTTCGTCTAACCTCGCTGTTAAATGCGCTATTACCGCATCAATATCATAAATGCTATTCTGCTCCTCAAGGCATATGGGTAAGTGTTCTCCCACAGCCCTTTCTTCAAGCGCCCCGGCCTGATAAATATTACAAACCAATAAATTGGCCTCAATTTTTTGTGCCAATGCCAATGCATATTGCGCCACATACCCCGCATTGATAGAAAAATCTGTTAACATTAATATGGTTTTCATAGCGGTAAAGCTGCGGCTTAAAAAAGCGCTGCACGGTGACTAGCATCAGCCTATATAATGATAAGCATCATCAATATTTATAAAAAAGTGACCACCGTCACTTTTTCTCTTGAAACAGATCATCTATTACCATCTTTCAATGTTGATATTTGAAACATGGAAAATGCCGCGCTGCTGATTGCTATCATTCAAAATGCCATAGATGGTATTATTACCATTGATGAGCGTGGAAAAATTGAAAGCATCAATCCATCGGCATGCTTGCTTTTTGGCTACGCGCCTGAAGAGGCGATAGGTAAAAATGTTTCGATATTAATGCCGCCGCCTGACAAGGAACAACATGATGAATACCTGAGCCGGTACCAGCAAACCGGGCGCGCACATATCATTGGCGTAGGGCGCGAAGTTGTTGGTCAAAAGAAAGACGGAACATTGTTTCCCTTCAGGTTAGGCATTAGCGAGGTGCAATACTCCGGGCGAAAAATTTATACCGGATTTATCCATGACCTTACCCGCGAAAAAGAAGCGGAGGATAAATTAAAAGAATACGCTGCCCATTTAGAAGAATTGGTTACTGAGCGAACTAAATCTTTAAATGCCACTGTTGAAAAGCTGCAACTTACTAAAGAAGAATTGAGCTTATCGCTTGAAAAAGAAAAAGAGCTCGGCCTGTTAAAAAGCCGCTTTGTATCAATCGCCTCGCACGAGTTTCGTACGCCCTTAACGTCAGTTCAGCTATCGGCTTCATTAATAGAAAAATATGCCGAGCAGTTTAATAGCCCAAATATTGTTAAACATGTCGGCAAGATAAAAGGGGCGGTAGGTAATCTAACTTCGATACTGAATGATTTCTTATCCTTAGAAAAATTGGAATCGGGTAAAGAGGAACCCACCTATCATGAGTTTAACCTGGTGCAATTTGCCGAAACCATTACCGAAGAAATGCAGGGATTGGCCAAACAAAACCAAAATATAATTTATCAGCATACCGGCACCCAAAGTTTAGTCAGCCTTGATCATAATTTACTGAAAAACTGCATCGTCAACCTCATCAATAACGCCATCAAATACTCGGGCGAAAATTCTTTTATTGGCTTTACCACCGAGATTAATAAACAGGAATGCATCATCACCATTAGCGATAATGGTATTGGCATACCAGAGGCAGACCAAAAACATTTATTTGAAGCTTTTTTCAGAGCGCACAACACCGGGACTATCCCGGGTACGGGATTGGGGCTAAACATAGTTGCCCGTTACACCAGCCTGATGAACGAAAAAATTGATTTTAAAAGCGAGGTTAACAAAGGCACCTTATTTATTATAACTTTCCAAATGCCATGAGTAAAAAAGTACTGATCATAGAGGATAACGACGATATCCGCGAAAACGTAATAGAAATATTAGAGCTTGCCGGCTATACCGTTACATCTGCCAATAACGGAAAAACGGGCGTCGAACTTGCGTTTCAGGATGTGCCAGACATCATCCTTTGCGATATTATGATGCCGGAGATGGATGGCTATGGTGTATTATACCTGCTGTCTAAACGCCCGGAAACCATTGCTGTACCATTCATTTTTTTAACCGCCAAGGCAGAGCACTTTGACCGCCGCAAGGGAATGGAAATGGGGGCCGATGATTACCTGACCAAGCCTTTTGATGACATGGAACTATTAAGTGCTATTGAGAGCCGCCTGAAAAAAAAGGAGGGCCAGCAAGCCTATTACAGTAAATCGTTAGACCGCTTAAATACTTTGGTAGCTCAAAAGGACGGACTTGCCGCCCTGAAAAAAATAATTGACGAGCGCAAGGCCCGTTTATTTAAAAAGAACCAGGTTATTTATTACGAGGGCGATAAGGGTAACGGTTTATACGTGTTATTAAACGGCAAAGTAAAGGCCATTAAGCTGGCCGAGGATGGCCGTGAATTGATGACCGGCATTTATTCGGCCGATGATTACCTGGGTATTAACGCCATGTTGTCGGGCGATGCTTACGCAGACACCGCAACGGCATTAGAGGATAGCATGCTGTGCCTGATCCCCAAAGAACAACTGGATGACCTGTTAAACCTATACCCCGAAATAGCGCGCGAATTTATCAAGCTTTTAGCAAATGATATACGCGAAAAAGAAGAACAGCTTTTGCAAATGGCTTATCATTCTGTCCGGAAAAAAATGGCCGAAGCGCTGTTGCGCTTACAACGCCAGGCAGGTAGTGATACTTTTAAAATAGCCCGCGAAGACCTTGCAGCAATGGCAGCGATGGCTACCGAAACGGTAAGCCGCACTTTGTCTGATTTTAAGGAGGAGGCGCTAATAGACAAAAAGGGAAGCACTATCACCATCCGCGACCTGTCTCGCCTGACGAAAATGAAAAATTGACAAAAATCATTTTTCTGTTTGACCGCGCTCATGGCCTAGCATCGCGCTTAGGGTTACTATTGCAGGATGAAAGTTGTAGCATATAGCGTAAAACCTTACGAGAAGGAATTCCTGGCGAAAGCCAATCAGAAAAAACATGACATCACATTGATCTTTAATTCGCTTAGTTTGGACACCGTCGCCTTCGCCTCGGGGAAACAGGCTATCATCGTCTTTACCAGCGACGATGTGTCGGCAGCGGTAATAGAAAAGTTAGCCGACTTAGGCGTTAAATATATCACCACCCGGTCCACCGGGTATGCTCATATAGACCAGCAAGCTGCAGCCGGCTACGGCATCAAATTAGCCAATGTGCCTGACTATATGCAACTGCAGGATATAGCAACACAAACCGTCAAAAACCTTGACCAGTGGGAGCAAAACAAGTGTGTAGGCCAAGCCTGTATTTGTGCTAACGGCTGCAGAGTTCATAAAAAAACCGCTACGAGTTAATCGGGCGGTTCTTTTAAATTAAAGGGGGAAGGGAATTACTATAATATAAAGATTGCAAGCATTATTAAATTAGCCACTACACTAAAAACTATAAGGCCGGCAATGGTTCTAATACCTGAGCCGCCCATGCCGGCAATGATATTTGCCAGGTACAAACCCAGGGTAATGGGTAATACGATTATAGGCGCGTGATAATAATACATCAGCACGGCCGGTATCGGCAAAAATAACACACCCTGAAAGACCAATGATACCAGGAACCAGGCGGTTATACTATCGGCCTGGGCATCAACGTTTGCTAGTATTTTATTCCATAGATGTGCCGGGTTTCTGTGAGTAGCATTGCTACCCAACTGAAGGCTGTGGGTGTGTATTGCGGTTTCCATTTTGATTGTTCTTATACTTCAAAGGTGCTATACATGACGCTCTTAAAGAATGACTAATATCACCTAAAAAGTGACTTTAGTCATTTGACGGAAAAACCAATAATGGAATAGGTATATGTTTGGCCATCTTCTGGGTCTGGCTGCCTCTAAACATGCTATCAATAAAATTATGACTGCGGTGTACCATGGCCAGTATATCTATATGTCCATGCTCGCATAGCCAATCTAAACCTGCTATGGGTGTACGGGCTTTTACTACCCGGTAGTAAATCAAAGGGTAATTAGCCTTGTTTGATAGTTCATCTGTTAAGCTTTTGGGGTCATGCTGATCGTCAGTTAAAATATTGGTAATTAATATTTCAGCATGTAGGGGCCGAGCCAATTCTATCAGTTTATAAATGCATTCCAGGTCTTCGGCCGGGTTCTTAAAATCCGTTGCAAAAGCTATCTTTTTTATCGGTGCTATATTAGCTGCCGGTGGAACAAGCAATAAAGGCCTGCTTATCTCATCTATCATCTCGCGGCTGTGGTTGCCTAACAACAACGTACTTAAACCGCTACTGCCATGTGTGCCAATAATAACCAGGCCAATATCATGGTAATTGCTTAAATGATTGGTTAGTCCAATTACGGTTGCGGCCGTATTTACGGAAGTGATGACAGGGTTAAAGCTCGTATCTTTTTCATCTTTTTGCAAGTCGCATTTAATCCGCGCAAGTTCCTTTTCGCTATCGTTTAAAAGGTTTTCTGCTACTTCTGCCGGGAAAGTAACAAACCCCGCCTGTGGCATTTCTGCCAGCAGGGTTGTAGCATTACAGATAATCACATTTGCTTTAACCTGTTTAGCCAGGGAATAGCCATAATCTAAAGCATGCGTTGCATTCTCTGAAAAATCGGTGGGGAAAAGAAAAGTTTTCATGATTGTTTGTTTTGTACTTATGCTTTCTCAAACCTTCTAAAAAAGGAGTTTTCAAGCATTTCGCGATGATTTGGGTGTGCAATTTCTATCAGAGCCTGTGCCCTTTGCTTTAAGCTTTTACCAAACAGATCTACCATGCCATACTCGGTTACCACCCAATGTACGTGCCCCCGGGTAGTTACCACACCGGCCCCCTCTTTTAAAAAGGGAACTATCCGGCTTATGCCTTTATTAGTTTGCGATGGTAGAGCAATGATAGGCTTGCCACCTTCTGACAGCGACGCACCATGTATAAAGTCCATCTGCCCGCCTATGCCTGAGTATTGATAGGTGCCTATAGAATCAGAACAGATTTGCCCGGTAAGGTCAATTTCGATAGCGCTGTTAATGGCTGCTACTTTTGGGTTTTGGCGAATAATGCTGGTATCATTTACATAGCTAATATCCATTACCCGTATGCCTGGATTGTCGTTAACAAAATCATATAGCTTCCGGGTGCCGGTAATAAAGGAGGTTACCGAATGCCCGGTATTTAATTTCTTTTGGCTATTGTTAATGATGCCCCTTTCAATCAGCGGCATAACACCGTCCGAAAACATTTCGGTATGCAGTCCCAGGTTTTTGTGTGTAGTTAAATTAAACAATACCTGGTCTGGTATGCTGCCAATTCCTAATTGCAGTGTTGCGCCATCCTCTATCAGCGAGGCTACATTGTAGCCAATCTTTTTAACAGCATCACTAACATCGGTAGAATAATCAACCTCCGGCAATTCGGCGCTATGCCAAACCAATGCGTTAATTTGGCTGATATGCACATAGCCATCCCCGTGAGTGCGCGGCATCAGTGGGTTAACCTGTGCTATAATATGTTTAGCCATTTGGACTGCGGCTCGCGCCACATCAACCGATGTCCCCAACGAACAATAACCATGAGCGTCCGGCGGCGAAACCTGTATGAGCGCGACATCTATAGTTAAAATATTTCTGCGAAATAGCTGCGGGATCTGGCTTAAAAATATCGGCACATAATCGCCGTCCTCGCTATTGGCGACGGCCCTTGTTGCTGCCGATACAAACAGCGAATTAAAGTAAAATGATTTTCTATGTTCCGGTCTGTTAAAATTGACCTCCCCCAAAGTTGTAATACTAACCAGCTCAACATCATACAATTCATGATGCCTTTTTTGCATGGCTCTTACCAGGCAAACGGGGGTAGCCGCGCTGCCGTGAATAAACACCCGGTTTCCGGGCTTAATGCACTTTACCGCTTCGTCGGCAGTTGTATAATTATTATCAATCATAAACGCGGTAATACTGCTTACCTAAATTGGCTTACAGTTCTTACAAAGCTGCTTATACATAGCGTGTAAAAGAATGATATCCATCACTATAAATAGTGTTTGCCGTCACCAGCCTGGCATTGTTATTAAAGAGATTTGATACATGTTAGGAACGTTAAGCGAAACACAAATAGACGACTTATTAAACGATCTGCCAATTGGCCGTATTGGCTGCCACGCGGATGGTGTTACTTATATTGTCCCCGTAAATTATGCCTATGATGGTGTAAACATTTACACCCACTCGGCCGAGGGAATGAAAATAGATATCATGCGTAAAAATCCTGAGGTATGTTTTCAGGCAGATGCTATAACTAATTTAACCAATTGGGAAAGTGTAATTGCCTGGGGAAGATTTGAGGAAATTACAGACATGATAGAGAAACAGGATGTAATGCAAAAGATCATTAACAAAGTAATGCCCTTAATGCGAGGCGAGGATGCTCAACCCTCGCACGGGTTTACCGGCGATGCAAGCAATGTGGGTGACACTATCGAATTAATCCTTTATAAGATCGTGTTAAGTAAAAAGACGGGGCGGTTTGAGAAGGAATAACTACAGGGGCCGTCAGAATTAACAACTATTGGCGACCACCGGGTGAACTAGTTGATAGCATATAACTATAATCAAATCGAAGATATTCGACTTTATTATATACCCAAAAACTCCTTTTTATAATCCGACGGTTTCTTTTTCATTTCGTCTTTGAACTGTTTGTTAAAGTTCGACAACGTCTTAAACCCCGATTTTTCGGATATCACAGCTACGCTAAGATCTGTTTCGGTCAGCAATTTGCAGGCATGCTTAATCCTTAATTCGCTGATGAATTTGGCAAACCCTTTGTTATTTACCGTTGCGAAATATCGGCTAAAGGAGCTTGGGGTCATGCACAACAAATCGGCAAGTTCATTCAAGTGGATCTTTTTACGATAATTTTTTAGGATGTATTCGTAAACGCTGCTCATGCGGTCAGTCTGATCTTTCCTGAAAGGGTCTATGTACTCGTTATGCGATATACAGTGATAATCTTTCGTGGTGGTCAATAATTGGAGGATCCTTAGTAAATGGATCACCGCTTCTAACCCGTTTAGCTGCATCAACTCATACATCAGTTTAACCACTTTCTGTTTTACATCGCCATAAAACTCTAATCCGCGTTGCGATCTTTTAAAAAGCTTGCACAGCTGTACCAACTCCTCTTTACCCATCAGGTGTTCACCCAATAAGCTTTCTTGTAGATAAACCACAATCCCGCTGACCTTTAACTGGCTGTTTTTTTCAAAATAAGCGTCATCGCTGCGCCAAAGGTGTGGCAAGTTTGAGCCTGTTAAAATCAATTCGTTAGGGCCAAAGGCTTTAATGCTGTCACCAATAAATCTTGTTCCCGTACCCTCTAGTGGTACAAAAAGTTGATACTCTGAATGCGAGTGCCAGACCGGATCGAAATATTGATCTTCCAGATACTTGATCATAAAGATCTGCGATTCGGGGATAGAAGATTTGTGTATGGCGGCTTTCATTAAGTTATTATTTGCATCAAAAAATATAAACTTAATGAAATAATGACAAAATACAGTCGGATATTGATAAAAAAGGAAAGGATTTGATAGCCATATTTGTCTATACCCAATCCATTGGATAGTATAAACCTGTTTAAATAATTTTCATGAAAAAATATATAGTCCTGGCTACAATGTGCATTGTGGCCCTTGTGAATATTAAAGGCACCTTTTACAAAAGCGCGCAACCCCGCCGGTTAGAAATTTTATTTATGGGGCATACAGCCGCGCATCACCAGTCTGATAAACTGGCTGAGATTGTACAGCAAGCATTTTTCAAAAAGGGGATTAATATAACCTATACAACTAATCCTGATGATTTGAATGATGCCGTACTATCAAAATATGATGGCCTGATGCTTTACGCCAATTACGATACCATTTCAAAATCGCAAGCGCAGGCTTTGCTTCAATTTGTTAAAGGCGGCAAAGGCTTTATCCCGGTGCACTGCGCATCATTCTGCTTCCGCAATTCTGACGAGGTCGTAAAATTAATTGGGGGCCAGTTCAGCACCCATAAAACCGGCACTTTTGATATGGTTGTGACCGATAAAAAGCATCCCATCATGAAAGATGTTATCCCCTTTAACACCTGGGATGAAACCTATGTGCACACCAAGATCAACAAAGAAATACATGTACTAACCGAGCGTATTGAAGGTGACCATCATGAACCGTACACCTGGAACAATACTTATGGCAAGGGCCGTGTTTTTTACACCGCTTATGGGCACGACGAGCGCACGTGGAAGAATCCTGAGTTTTTAAAGCTACTAGAGAATGGCGTTAGATGGGCTATCGGCAAAAAAGCCGAAAAAGATCTAACTAAATTACTCAAACCCGATCCGGCTTATACCGTTGCGGAGATACCTAATTATGAGAACCGAAACCCCATACCCAAGTTGCAGGCACCATTATCGACTGCCGAATCACAATTACTCACACAGATTCCCGTGGGCTTTAACATGCAGCTATTTGCAGCTGAGCCTGATATTGAAAAACCAATTGCCATGGCCTGGGATGAAAAAGGAAGACTTTGGGTTTTAGAAACCATTGACTACCCCAACACAGTTAGAGAAGATAAAGGCGAAGGCTTAGACCGCATTAAAATTTGCGAAGACACCAATGGCGATGGCAAGGCCGATAAGTTCACTATTTTTGCCGAGCACTTAAATATCCCAACCAGCATTGTTTTTGCCCGTGGCGGTGTTATCATTTCGCAAGCACCTGATCTGTTATTTTTAAAAGACACCAATGGCGACGATAAAGCAGATATTCGCGAAAAGCTGATCAGCGGCTGGGGTACGTTCGATACCCATGCCGGCCCATCAAACTTAAAATACGGGTTAGACAACAAAATCTGGGGAACCGTTGGTTACTCTGGCTTCAACGGAAGAGTCGGCGATCAAAGATTCAACTTTAACCAGGCTGTTTACCACTTTACGCCCGACGGAAAAAAGATGGAGCATTTAGGCTCTACCAGTAACAATACCTGGGGGCTTGGTTTCTCTGAAAATAACGATGTATTTGTATCTACTGCTAATAACTCGCATAGCGATTATTTAGGCATACCACTACCCTATTTACAAAGGCTGGCAATGCCGGGCATGGAGTCAGTTAAAAAAATTGAAGGCCATTATGGCATGCATGTGGTTACCAAAAATTTGCGTCAGGTTGATGTATTTAATGGCTTTACCGCCGCTGCAGGACATAACTTATATACCGCCCGCAACTTCCCTGAAGAGTATTGGAACAAAGTAGGTTTTGTGAACGAACCAACCGGCCGTGTCATACATCGCGCTATTTTAGAGCCTGACGGCTCTGGTTTTAAAGAAAAAGACGGGTGGAACTTTTTAGCCAGTGCCGATGAATGGATGGGCCCGGTACAAGCCGAAGTTGGCCCGGATGGCGCGGTTTGGGTGAGCGACTGGTATAACTTTATCATCCAGCACAATCCAACTCCCAGAGGCTTTCAAAACGGCAAAGGCAACGCCTATATCAATCCGCTGCGAGACAGAACACATGGCCGTATTTACCGCATTGTTTATAATGGTGCAAAACCATCAACCATAACCAAACTGGATAAAAACCAGCCTGAACAACTAATAGCCGGCCTGCAAAGCGATAATATGTTTTGGCGCACAACTGCGCAGCGTCTGATAGTGGAGGGTGGTTATACACAACTTGCTCAGCAACTATTCGGCTTAGTTCGTAACCGGTCTATCGATGCAATTGGTATTAACGCCCCCGCCATCCATGCTTTATGGACGCTTAATGGATTAGGACTATTAAACGGCACAAATGCAGAAGCATTAACCGTTGCCGAGGAGGCGTTGAAGCATCCATCCGCAGGAGTACGCAAGGCCGCGTTGCAGGTTTTACCGTTAACCCCACGGTCAATGGCGGCAATTCAACAAACGGGGTTGCTTAATGATATCAACCTAAATACTCGGCTGGCGGCTTTCTTAGCTATTGCTGATATGCCTGCATCTGCAGATATGGGTAGTTTTCTTGCCTCGGCACAAAAAGTGGCCCAAAACGCTAACGATTACTGGATAAAGCGTGCTATACCTATTGCAATGGCCACCCACCAAAAAGGTTATGGCGAGGAAACTAAAGCCGCAAACCTGGCGGCTATGGAAAAGGCAAACATATCACGCGCAAGAGTTGACCAAACGGTTAAAATAACGGTAGTGCAAAACGCCATGAAATTTGACACCAAAACCTTCACTGTAAAAGCCGGCAGTATGGTTGAAGTTGAGCTTTTTAATCCGGATTTTATGCAGCATAACCTGCTGGTGCTGCAAAAAGGCAGCCTTGAGAAAGTGGGCGCCGCTGCGGACAAACTAGCGCAGGACCCAAAAGGCATCGATCAAAACTACATACCAAAAATGCCCGAGGTATTAGCTGGCACCAGGCTTATTAATCCGCAAGAAACCGTAAAACTTAAATTCAGGGTTCCGGCTGATACAGGCGATTATCCGTTTATCTGCTCATTCCCCGGTCACTGGCGCATTATGAACGGTATAATGAAGGTTGTTAAATAATATTAAACCAAAATTATGAGCACAACAGCAAACGGCACCGCACCAGACATGAAATTATTTTATGCCTGTTTTATATCCCTGGTAACAACAGCGTTCGGTTTTATTTTACGCGCGTTAATTCTGCCGCAGTGGGGTCATGACTTCAACCTCACGCAAACCCAATTGGGCGAAATTGCAGGCGTAGGTTTATGGCCATTTGCCATAAGCATTGTGTTGTTTAGTTTGGTGATAGACAAGATAGGCTACAAAACTGCCATGATCTTTGCGGTAATTTGCCACCTCACATCGGCTGTGCTTACCATTTTTGCCAGTGGCTACTGGATGCTTTACATCGGTTCGTTTATTTGCGCCCTGGGTAACGGCACTGTTGAAGCGGTAGCAAACCCGGTGGTAGCTACCATGTTCCCTAAACAAAAAATCAAGTGGCTAAGTATTTTACATGCAGGCTGGGCTGGTGGCTTGGTTTTAGGAGGAATAATGGCCTTGTTATTGGGTGTTGACACCCGTTGGGAATACAAAATAGCGTTGATATTAATCCCAACCATTACCTACGCCTTAATGATGATCTCGCGCAAATTCCCATTGAATGAAAGGGTGCAGGCCGGCGTATCCTATAAAGAGATGTTGCAGGAAGTTGGTGCTGGAGGTGCCTTGATAATTGTGGCGTTAATCATTTTTCAATTAGGCGCTGTATTTGGCTGGAGCACCACCGCTAACGTCGCCATAACCCTAATAATTACCGCCGGGTTTGGATATTACACCCGCAGTTTCGGGCAGCCGTTGTTTATTGTACTACTGCTGATCATGATCCCGCTTGCCACAACGGAACTGGGTACAGACAGTTGGATAACCGACCTAATGACCCCCGAAATGAACAAAATAGGTTTCCAGGCGGGTTGGGTATTGGTGTATACATCTGCTATTATGTTTGGCCTGCGGTTTTTCGCCGGGCCAATATCGCATAAATTTTCATCGCCGGGTTTACTGGCTATCTGCTCGGGTGTTGCCGCGGTAGGTTTATATATGATGTCGTTCTCATCCGGATCAATGATTTTGTTGGCGGCTACCGTGTATGGTTTGGGTAAGTCCTTTTTTTGGCCGGCTATGCTGGGCATGGTATCAGAGCGTTTTCCAAAAGGCGGCGCACTTACGCTAAATATTACAGGTGGCTTGGGTATGATAGCCGCCGGGGTTATCGGCGCGGGTATACTCGGCTTTATTCAGGATAAATCTGTAGATCAAAAAGTTTCTGCCTATGATGCCCAAAACAACACTGCTATTCACAGCACTTATATTACCGAACAAAAAACCAGCCTGTTTGGCAACTATAAAGCGCTCGACCAAACCAAACTATCCAGTGCCGATCCTCAGCAGCAATTAACCGTAACCACCATCCGCGATGCGGCAAAGAAAGAGGCATTACGATACATTGTCGCCTTTCCGCTTATTATGCTGGTAAGCTTTATCCTGCTCATCTTGTATTTCAGATCAAAGGGTGGTTATAAAGCCGTGTTGCTTACTAAAGAAACCGAACCAGCGTCTACCCCCTACTAAACGAAATATATGTCATTAAAAATAAAATTCGGTGTAAGCACCTGGCTCTTTACCTCGCCATTTCAAACATCGTCAATAGCAGAGCTGTTTCCAAAAATTGCCCAAATGGGGTTCGACACCGTGGAAATTGCGGTCGAGGATCCGTCTTTGATAGACGGGCAAGCGGTGAAATTAGCGTTAGCCAAATACAAGCTCAAGGCCATTATTTGCGGTGCCTTTGGCCCAACCCGCGATTTGACCAATGAGGACCCTGCCATACACGATATCTGCTTTAAATACATAGCGGATTGCTTGGATCTATGTGTTTTATGGGATATTAAATTCTTTGCAGGGCCAATGTACTCGGCAGTTGGCAAAGCGCGTATGCTGCCACCCGATCAACGTAAAGCGGAGTGGAACCTGGCAGTAACCAACTTGCGTAAAGTTTGCATCATGGCTGCCGAACGTGGCTTAGAGATAGCCTTAGAACCTTTAAACAGGTTTGAATCTGACCTGGTAAATACGGCTTGGGATGTTGTACGGATGGTGGACGAAATTGATCACCCGGCCGCTAAGATCATACTGGATGGTTTCCACATGAATATTGAAGAACCTGATATTGAGGCCGCCATAAAACTGGCCGGCGATAAATTGATCCACGTTCAGGTTGCAGAAAATTATCGCGGTACACCCGGCACCGGCCAAACAAATTGGGCCGCCTATCGCCGCGGGTTAGAAGCCATCAATTATACAGGCACAGTATCTATAGAGAGTTTTACGCCCGATAATAAAGAACTGGCGCAGGCTGTTTGCATTTGGCACCCGCTGGCACAAAGCCAGGACAAGTTTGCATCCGAAGGTTTAGCATTTTTAAAACAATGGGCACAATAAGCTCAATACATCAGTAAGAACATGGAAAATAAAAAGATAAATATCGCCATTGTGGGTTTAGGTTTTGGGGCCGAGTTTATACCCATTTACCAGCATCATCCCAACGCAAATATGTATGCTATTTGCCAACGCGATCATACCAAACTGCACCAGGTTGGCGATGCTTTTGGCATAGCTAAACGATATACAGATTATGATGAGTTGCTGCGCGACCCTGAAGTGGACGCTGTGCATATCAACACACCTATACAAAGCCATGCAGAGCAATCTATAAAAGCGCTGCGTGCCGGCAAACATGTTGCCTGCACTGTGCCCATGGCCACCACTGTTGAAGAGTGCCGTCAAATAGTAGAAGCAGTTAAAGAAACCGGCCTTACCTACATGATGATGGAAACGGTGATATACAGCCGCGAGTTTTTATTTGTGAAGGAACGGTACGAAAATGGCGAACTGGGTAAGTTACAATTCCTGCGTGCGTCGCACCAGCAGGAAATGGCTGGCTGGCCGGGATATTGGGAAGGTTTGCCACCCATGCATTATGCCACCCATTGCGTAGGCCCTGTGCTGGCTTTGGCTAAGGCCGATGCCGAGTACGTGTCTTGTTTCGGATCGGGCCGTATTGATGAGCCATTGATAGCAAAATACGGATCGCCATTTGCAGTGGAAAGCTGCCATATCAAGTTTGCAAATTCAGACTTATCCGCCGAAGTTACCCGGTCGCTGTTTAATACTGCACGCCAATACCGCGAAAGCTTTGATGTGTACGGATCAAAGAAAACATTTGAGTGGACGCTGGTTGAACATGAGCAATCTGTTATCCACACCGGCGAAACCCCTGAAAAGGTAACTATCCCGGATTATGCGCACCTGTTACCTGCCGAGATCCAGGCATTTACAACGGGTGGCGTTTACGATGCCAATAGCAACCAGCATTTGTCATTCATACAGGGATCTGGCCACGGTGGTTCGCACCCGCATTTGGTTAATGAGTTTGTACAGGCGCTGGTTAATACACGTCAGCCTTTTCCAAATGCGAGGCAATCCGCTAACATCACGTGTGTAGGTATTTTAGCCCATGAGTCGGCAATGGATGGGGGTAAAAAGATAAACCTGCCTGATTTTACCTTAATTGATTAAATTATGGAAAGAAGAACCTTACTTAAGGGAATGGCTGCCGGCCTGTCATCTTTATGCCTTTCGAGTAGTTATGCCGGCAAACTCTTGAAAGCGCCATACGTCTCCGGCCCTTTTAAACCCACCTGGGATTCTTTAACGCAATACAAGGTTCCGGATTGGTTCCGCGATGCCAAATTTGGCATGTGGGCGCACTGGGGCCCCCAATGCCAGCCAGAGTATGGCGATTGGTATGCGCGAGAGATGTATATGGAGGGGAGTTCGCAGTATAAATATCATGTACAAAAATACGGTCACCCCTCAAAATTTGGATTTAAAGATGTTATCCATGAGTGGAAAGCAGAAAACTGGAACCCCGAAGAGTTGGTTGGACTTTATAAAAAAGCGGGTGCCAAATATTTTATGGCCCTGGCAAATCACCATGACAATTTTGATCTGTATAACAGCAGATATCAAAAATGGAACTCCACCCGGATGGGGCCAAAAAAAGACTTGGTTAGCGGTTGGGCTAAGGCCGCAAAACACCATGAGTTAAAGTTTGGCGTAAGTGTACATGCCGCCCATGCCTGGAGCTGGCTAGAGACGGCCCAACGCGCAGACAAAAACGGCCCAATGGCAGGCATTCCTTACGATGGCAAAGTTACCAAGGCTGAAGGTGCTGGTAAGTGGTGGAACGGCGAGAACCCGCAGGAATTGTATGCGCAGAACCACCTCTTGAGTGAAAAGAGTCAGGACAATGGCATGATCCACCGTCAATGGAATTGGGGTAACGGTGTAACACCACCATCAAAAGAATATTGCGAAAACTTTTACAAGCGCACCATTGATCTGATTGATAAATATGGGCCGGAAGTGATATATTATGATGACACCGCACTACCATTGTGGCCGGCAAGCGATGTCGGCCTACATATTGCCGCGCGTTTGTACAACACAAACATTAAAAAACATGGCAAATTGGAAGCCGTCATCTTTGGTAAAATATTAGATGAGCAGCAACGCAAATGCATGGTATGGGACATTGAGCGCGGCCAAAGCAACCAGATAGAGGCGCAACCCTGGCAAACCGACACCTGTATTGGCGGCTGGCACTATGACCGTCGCATTTATGATCGCAACCAGTATAAAAGCGCAAAAACAGTGATACATACACTTATAGATGTAGTAAGTAAAAATGGCAACCTGATGCTCAATATTCCGGTGCGGGGCGACGGTACGGTCGATGATAAAGAACGGGCGGTGGTTGAGGAAATAGCTGCATGGATGAAAATTAATAGCGAAAGTATTTACAGCACCCGGCCTTGGAAAACATTTGGCGAAGGCCCTGCAATGGAATCGGTAGCGCCATTAAGCGCTCAAGGCTTTAACGAAGGTAAGGGCAAACCGTTTACCGGGGAAGACATACGTTTTGTTACCAAAGGAAAAACCTTGTACGCTACATTACTTGGTTGGCCGGCCGGCCAAACGGCACTAATAAAAACATTAAGAAGCAATGTGTCGGGGAAGGTTGAAAGGGTTAAGTTGCTGGGCAATTCAGACAATCTTGTTTTTGACCAAACCGCCACTGGTTTGAAAGTAACCTTACCGGAAAAAGAAACGGGAAAAAGCGCTTTTGTGCTGAAAATAGAAGGATCAATTACCTAACCCATTATCAGTTGTTACCCGCATAATGATAACCAGACAGCGATTCTGCCACTTCGGTATCAGGGTCAAGGCTTACAACCCTACCAAGGGCCTGGTCATAATTTCTAACGAACGTTTGGTAATAGTCAGGCAAGTTAGCAAAATCATTTTGCCGTTCTGAGCCGCCAATATTTCCCCCGGCCATAACCTGCTATTACTATGTAATTCTAGAGAAATTGCTATCGCGTTATCAATTTCCCTGATCAGGCAATACCTGTTGAAAATTGTTATTGTCTTCTTTATCCTTTTTAAATTCAAGTTTTCCAAACTTGTAACTTAAACTAATACCGAACGAGCGGTAAGGCACCTGCCTTAAATTAGTTTGGTTAAAATTGCTTCCATAGGTTGTGTTGCGCTGATCAATATATTGGCTAAACGGATTAGTAGCGGTTAACCCTATACTGGCCTTTTTGTTCAACAATTGCTTGCGGATAGCAAAATTACAGGAGCCTTGCGCCGGCCTCGTACCCTGTATGTTTTTCTGCTTTGAGTTATAATTACCGAATACTTCAGCGGCCATGCCATGCCCAAAATCGTAAGTAAGGTTCATGTTTACACGGTAAGCAAAAGCAGTAACAGTTGGCAGGCCCGGATTGCTATTACTGCGGCTGCCTGCCTGTAAATTACTGCGCATGGTTAGCATACTGGTTATCGGCACAGAACCAAATGCATTTAGCCCTACAGATGTTTGCGAGCCAATATTAGCCCGTTGATTTAAAGAGACATTGGTATATGTGGTACCGTTTATTTGCAGTACCTGGTAAAATGTGGTGTATGATTGTATATCGTCCGTGTTGTGCCTTACGTTGGCGCCAATGTATATGTTGCCGCCATTTTCGAAATTCTTATTATAACCCAACTCATAATTATAGCCAAGCTCGGGCTTTAAATTGGGGTTACCGGTGCTGACGTTGCGCGGGTCGCTGATATTATAAAATGGGTTAACCTCGCCATAGTCCGGCCGTTCAATACGGTAGCTGTAGCTTGTTTTTATGGATTGGCTCTTATCTATTTTATGTAATAAGGTGATAGATGGAGCGAAAATATTATACGCGGGGATGTTAGTACCCGCAAAATCAACCTTGGTAATTGTACGTTCATACCTCAAGCCTGCTTTTAGCGAGAGAAAATCGTTAAAAAGATCTGCCGACGCAGACAGATAGGCGGCGTATACATTACGGCTATAATTAAAGCCATAAGTTTGGTTAGCATTGCGCCCATAGGCGCCATTGGTCAATAAAGTATCTGTTAGTGTATTGCTGTTTAAAGTTTCAATAACGGTTTTAGCACCTCCCTCAATTAAAAAGCTTTCTGTTACTGGATGGGCGTAATCTATAGAGATATTAGTTTCATTTTCATCACCCTGATTATAGCTTTGAGTGCCTGATGGTTTGTAGCCGCCTGTAAAATAATTTTGCTGCTGAAAGGCATCCAGTTTATTATTACCAAGGCTTGAATTATACTGTATGCTTAATTCCTGCCCGTCTTTATTGAATGTCTTTTTGTATTCGAAATTGATATCGGTAGTATGGTCATGCGAGTTGCTGTTTGAGTTACGCAAGCCTTTTATTGATGAGAGTAAAGCATTTGACAGGTTAAGCTGGCTCAAGTCCTGGTTATTAATCCCGTCGTTTAAATTGCGTGAGTTTTCATAGCCTATTGAAGCAGTGATCTCATCTTTTTTGGTAATAGCCCAATTGAAACTCAGCCCCGTTTGGTAGCCGCTACGTTCAAATCCATTGCTGCCATCCTGCAAAAATTCTGTGATGGTGTCGCGGTTGTTGTTGTAAGAGGTACGCTGCGAATTATTTTTGCCAATGGTATGCCGCTGTTTGTTACCGCTTATGTAAACATTAATACCTATATTACCCTTACGAGCGTTAAGGTTGAGCGATTCGTTTTCTAACCGGGTCCCTGCTGAAATATTGGCACTGCCATTAAAGCCTTGTACTTTACTATCTTTTAAAACTATATTAATAATACCACCGGTACCCGCGGCGTCATATTTAGCGCCGGGACTGGTTATTACCTCGATATTTTTGATCTGGCTTGCCGGGATAGATTGAAGGGCATCGGCCAGACTTGCCCCAAAAACTGTCGACGGTTTGCCGTTTATCAAGAAGCGGATGCTGGGGCCGCCCTGCAGTTCGACATTACCATCAATATCTACCGATACCATAGGCACTTTTTTCAAAACATCCAATGCAACGCCACCTTGCGACGTAAGATCGTTAGCGGCATTATATACAAGTTTATCTATTTTGTTTTCAACTATCGGGGCTTTCCCGGTAACGACCACGTTATTAAGTTGGGTTTGCGATGGAGATAGTAAAATATTGCCAAGAGCTGCTGCCGTCACCGAAGCGCTGATAGTTACTCGATTAATGGTTGTACGTTTATAGCCAAGAAAATCTATCGCGATACGGTAGGTACCTGCTGGGATATTGGTTACCGAAAAATTTCCTTTAGCATCGGCACTCGCGCCGTTAAAAGGGACCGTTTCGCCTTGTTTAAAGACGCTAATAGTAGCAAAATCGACAGGTGTCTTGGTAAGCGAGTCTGTTACCTTGCCAGTTATTTTACCATTGATCTTTGATTGTGCATTAACAATATTGATAAGGAAAATTAATAACGAAATTATTAAAGGTGTTTTAAAAATAGTGTTATTCATACCGCAAACTTAACGGACAACTTTGGATTAATTTGATTTATACTGAATGGCAATAAAAAAACCCGCAAAGTTTTGCGGGTTTTTATGATAATAGGGGTTAATTTATTCAACCTTTAAAAAGTTGCCTTGTGCATCAAACACAACTTCTTTGTGCTTAACTATCGCTTCATAGGTTATAGTGCCATTTGCTGCAGTTGCTTTGCCGGCTTCGTCTACTTTAACACCTTTGTAATGAGCCTGCAGGTATTTGGTTACAGTAGCGGGTAATGCGCTTGTTTTTATAGCCTCTACCTGCTCAACAAACGCGCCTGCCGGTGTAAATGTCACCGACATATCTTCGCCGCTTTTACCGCCCCAGTTGCCTTCGTAATTGCCTTTTTCTTTTTCCCAGGTGATCTTAGTTGCCACCGGATATTTTTTCATTAAAGCGGCAGTTACTGCAGCAGGCACCTTGCTGCTTTTAATGTCTTGTGCTACTAAAATGCTGCCGCCCTGTATCCCACAGATCGCAGCAATGGTAAAAATTAATTTCTTCATCGTTTGTTTTTTTAACAAGGTTAATTAATGATGTTGGAGATAAACTGGACACATTCTGTAGGCATTTGGGATTATTAATGATAGTGATATTTTTTGTTCAATAACTTTTGAAACTCCCGGCTAATAAATGCCGAGGCAGCACCCGTAGCCGCGCCTGCCAAAACATCAGTGGGATAATGTACGCCCAAATACATGCGCGCATACCTACCGCACCTGCGTAAGTAAATGCTGGCACTATAACGTACCATTTAGGAAACGATAAACTCAGGGAAGTTGCCGTAGCAAATGCCACCGAAGTATGCCCCGAGGGTAAAGAATAACCTGAGGCATCCCCCTTTTGAAAAATAAAGTTGGGATAGGCGTCATAGGGCCGTGGGCGTTTAATAAGCTGTTTCATGCCCTAAGCCAAGCCTTTGGCAATTATTACGGCACCCGCTGTTTCAAAGGCTTTTACAGTAAGTTCCTTATCATTATTAGCCAGGCCCACAGTTAACATGGTTACAGGGGCTAACATACTTACCACGCCTGTCACTTTTGATACATTCGCCCAAGCGTGGTCAGCAGTTGCTGCAGGGCCGTTAATGCTTTGCAGCAAACGCAGGTCGGCCGTTTGCGCTTCTGCCTTAAAAAAAGCAGCAAATAGCAATATAAATAAATATGCCCGACGTTTTATCATGACGCAAATGAAACGGGCAATTCTGGAGAAGTTCTGTAGAAAACAGGCTAAACAGATTTCCTACAATTTTTTACGCTAAGTTTGAATTAATGAAACTGCTAATAGTTGAGGATGAGGCCGGCTTACGTGACAGTATCCGGGAATATTTTACCGATGCGGGCGATGTTTGCGAAACGGCACCAAATTATATCCTCGCCATGCAAAAAATAAACATGTACCGGTATGACTGCATTTTGCTGGATATTACCTTACCACATGGCAGTGGGTTAGATATTTTAAGTGCATTAAAGCAAAACAGGCACCCAGATGGTGTATTAATTATTTCGGCAAAAAACTCGCTTGACGACCGCCTGGATGGCCTTGGTATGGGCGCCGATGATTACTTGACCAAGCCCTTCCATTTATCAGAACTAAGAGCCAGGGTAATTGCTATTGTTCGCCGTAAATCTTTTGACGGCAACCACCTATTAGTATTTAATGAAATAACCGTTGATGTACAGGCAAAAAATGTTGCTGTTAATGATCAGGCTATTAAACTAACGCGGCGTGAGTACGACCTGCTGCTTTATTTCATCGCTAACAAAAATAAGGTGATCTCAAAAAATGCATTGGCCGAGCACCTTTGGGGCGATGGCATTGATATGGCCGATAACTTTGATTTTATTTATTCGCACATTAAAAACCTGCGTAAAAAATTAATTGATGCGGGTGGTAAAGACCATATCCATTCTGCCTACGGAATGGGTTATAAGTTTTCTGATTAATGAAGTTGCTCGATAAATACAACCGCATAAGCCTGGTAGCTACCGCTGTATTAATGGCTATAACCGGCTTTGTATATTACTTTACCATCAGCTACATTTTAACCGGCCAAGTTGATAACGGGTTGTTAGTAGAAGAAAGTGAGATATTTGATTACGTTAAAGTAAACCATCGGCTTCCGCAGGTCTTTAAATCCGAGGGATTAATTATCCGCTTCCAGCCTGCAACCACAAATAGTGTTAAAAGAGAATTTATTGATATCCAATACCGGGATGATAAAGAAAAAGAGGTTGAATCGAGCAGAGGCCTGGTTACGTCGGTAAAAGTAAATGGGACGTTATATCAAGTCAACATTGTTGCGTCGAAGGTAGAAGCTGAGGACCTGATCAGGCTGATATTTGTAATCACATTAAGCATTATTGTAGCCCTTACTGTAATATTGGCGTTAATTAATCGGGTGGTCATCAGGAAGCTTTGGAAACCTTTTTACGATATGCTGCACCAGATAAAGCTGTTTAACCTAACAGATAAAAACAACATTACCAATCTGCAAACAAGCATTACCGAATTTAAGGATATGAACCAGGAAATAATGGCCATGTCTGACCGGGTAAGGCAGGATTATGATGAGTTGAAGCGATTTGTCGAAAATGCATCGCATGAACTAATGACCCCAATAGCAGTAATGAACTCTAAGCTGGACACACTTATACAAACCAATGGCCTTACGCAAAAGCAAGGTGAGCTAATAAGCGATGTATATAACACGGTGGCCAAACTAACCCGTTTAAATAAAGCTATGCTGCTGTTAACCAAGATTGAAAATAGGCTGATTGATGAGAGTGAACAAGTGCTTATTAAACCAGTTGCAGAAGCCGCTGTCAATGAGTTCCAGGAGTTATTTACCAATAAAGGATTAACAATCGGCTTAAACTTGTCAGCTGTTGATATTAAAATGAGCAAGGTGTCGCTGGAGATATTATTGAGCAACCTGCTTGCGAATGCGGTTCGTCACAACAATTATGGCGGCGACATAAACATCACTTTAAATAATGAAGGTTTAGTTATACAAAATACAGGGTCTCCCGAAGCATTGGAACCTGCTGAGATCTTTCAGCGCTTTTATAAATCTGCGGGATCAGAAGGCAGCGGCCTGGGATTGACATTAGCAAAGCAAATTTGTACGAATCATGGGTTCACATTGGCTTACGGTTTTGCAGGAAACAGGCATATTTTTACTGTAGGCTTTTAACACAATTTACTAAAGATTTTACTTTTTAGTTTAAGATATCATTATGCGATATTTATATATATATCTGATAACAATATTAACTGTTACTACAGCCAGTGCACAACAACGCGCGCTTGACGACTATATGCAGGCGGCATCACGTAACAGTCCGCTAACCAAAGACCTGAATAATCAAATACTATCCGCCCAATTAGATAGTGTGCGTTTAAAAGCGGGCTTTAAACCTATTGTTACCGCTAACGCTGGTGGATTGTATGCGCCGGTTATTAACGGCATTGGGTATTCGCAGGCTATAACCAACGGGCAATCATTAAATGCTTTGATCGGGGTAAATAAAACTGTAATTGGTAAAAATTATTTAAATGCTCAAAACGCGGGTATCGGCTTTCAGCGCGACTCGCTACGCAACGTTATAAAACTATTAGAGCAGGACCTGCGTAAAACCATAACCACACAATATATTGCCGCCTATGGCAGCATGGAGCAGCAAAAGTTTTATCAGGATGTAGTAGACTTATTAGTTAAAGAAGAGGATCTGCTCAAAAAGCTAACGCGTACCAACGTTTATCGCCAAAGCGATTATCTTACTTTCCTAGTTACTTTAAAGCAGGCACAGCTGCAATTGGCACAATCGCGCTTACAATATAAAACCGACTATGCTACTTTAAACTATTTAGCCGGAATAACTGATACTACGATGCAGACGATAGCAAAGCCCGAGTTATCGCGCAGCAATATATTTGATAAACAAAGCAGTATTTTTTTTAAGCAGTTTAAAATTGATAGCCTACGGTTAAAAAACGAGCGTATGCTAATAGACTACAACTACAAGCCGAAACTGAATGTGTTTGCTGATGGCGGTTACAACTCTGATCTGACTGCCGAATATTATAGACATTTTGGTGTAAGCGCGGGCTTTGGATTAGTTATACCGATATATGATGGTGGGCAAAAAAAGCTCGCGCATAAACAACTGCAATTAAAAGAGGATACTAGACGCAACTACCTTAGTTTTTATGACCGCCAATATGATCAGCAGGTTAAGTTATTGCAACAGCAAATAAGTGGGTATGATGCTTTACTGGCCGGCATACAAGATCAGTTTAAATATTCAGAATCGCTTATTAAAGTTGATACTCAACTCATGCAAACCGGCGACCTTAAAATTGCCGACCTGGTGCTGGCTATCAACAGTTACTTCGCCGTAAAAAATCTGTTGACACAAAATATTATAAGCCAATTACACCTCATTAATCAACTTAACTACTGGAGCAAATAACATGGCCTTTACTTATAAATATTACAATCATGCCCTTATAGCAGCGTTGTTAATGCTATGCGCCTGCAGTGGCGGGGCGGCTACTACCGAAGAGGAGGCAACAGTGCAAGCGCAAACACCGGTAACCGTAGCAACTATAAGCAACGGATCAATGGCAGACTCCATAGTATTAAGCGCTACGGCGACGTTTCAGCAAAAAAGCTTTGTAAAAGCCAATGCTACAGGGTATATAGCCAAAGTAAATATCAAGCCCGGTCAATCGGTTGACAAGGGCCAGTTATTGTTTGTAGTCAAAACCAAAGAAGCGCAAAGTATAGGGAATGCTATAAATGTGCTGGATACAACCTTTAAATTTTCGGGGGTCAACTACATCCGTGCAGCAAGCAGTGGATATGTTACACAATTGAACCACCAATTAGGCGACTATGTACAGGATGGCGAGCAATTAGCCGCTATTAGCGATAAGGGCAGCTTTGCATTCCTGTTGCAGTTGCCTTACGAATATGTCGGCCTGCTGGCGACTAACAAAACTATACTATTAACATTGCCGGACGGGCGACAACTTAACGGGCAGGTAAGGTCGACCATGCCTACAGTCGATTCCCTTTCGCAAACACAAGGCGTTGTTATCAACGTAAACAGCCCGCAGCCACTGCCAGAAAATTTAATAGCAAAGGCAAGGCTTATCAAATCTGCTAAAAGCAACGCTGCTACCCTGCCAAAAACAGCTATCCTGGCGGATGAAGCACAAACCATTTTTTGGGTAATGAAACTGATTAATGATACAACTGCTGTAAAGACTTCCGTAAAAAAAGGTTTAGAAACGCGCGATAGGGTAGAGATCTTATCTCCCACTTTTGCACCTGCCGACCGCGTTATAGTTACCGGCAATTATGGATTGGGTGATACTGCTAAAATTAAAATTGTTAAGCCATGAGTAAGTTTAACAATTTTTTTGTTTCGCATAAAAAGCCAATAAGCCTGGTATTGCTCATCATTCTGCTGGGCGGTGGCTTTGCATACTCACGGCTGCAAACATCTTTGTTTCCTGAGATCACTTTCCCCAAAATAAAGATCATTGCCGATGCCGGCCTGCAGCCTGTAAACAAAATGATGGTAACAGTAACCAAGCCATTAGAAAACGCGGTAAAACAAGTACCCGACCTGCAATACGTACGCAGCACTACCAATCGCGGCAGCTGCGAAATTTCGGCCTTTATGAACTGGAATGCTGATATCGACCTAAGCCAGCAACGAATAGAATCAAGCATCAACGAAATCAAAAGCACCCTGCCGCCTGATGTAAATATTACAGTAGAGAAGATGAACCCCTCTATTTTACCGGTGAGTGGTTACACTTTAGAGAGCCATAACCTGTCGCCTATTGAATTGAAGCAACTGGCTACTTATACGGTTAAGCCTTTCCTGTCGCAAGTTACCGGGATCTCAGAAATACGGGTAATTGGGGGTAAAAACAAAGAATATTGGCTGATACTCAATACAAGTAAAATGAGCTCATTAGGTATAACTCCCGATATGGTAAGCAACACCCTGGCTCAAACAAACTTCATCAAAACAAATGGGTACCTGTCTGATTATAAAATGCTGTATCTCACAGTAATGGATGCCAGCCTTACTACCCTCGACCAATTATCAGCGTTGGTTATCAGTAATAACCGCAAACGCGTAGTACAACTAAAGGATATTGCCGAGGTGCAGATCAATCCCGGCATTGAGTACACCAAGATCAACGCTAACGGACACGACGGTGTGCTGATAGCCGTTATTAAACAGCCCAATGCTAACCTGGTTACGTTATCAGCCGACATGACAAAAAAAGTGGCGGCCCTGCAAAAAGTATTACCGCAAGGGGTCACGATAAAACCATATTACGTACAAGCCGATTTTGTAAACGAATCTATCAAAAGTGTAAGCGATAGTTTATGGATAGGTTTGGCACTGGCCATAATTGTTGCTATTATTTTTTTAAGATCGTTAAAAGCAAGCGCGGCTATATTAATAACAATACCTATCACGCTCGGTTTCACACTGATAATTTTATACGCTTTAGGTTACACCTTTAACATCATGACTTTGGGGGCAATAGCGGCGGCGATAGGGCTAATTATTGATGATGCCATTGTGGTGGTCGAACAGATCCACCGGACGCATGAGGAGCATCCCGAAGAACCGACACTTAACTTATTGCAAAAGGCAATAGGCTACCTGTTCCCGGCTATGGTTGGTTCGTCAGTGAGTACTATTGTTATTTTCATTCCTTTTGTGTTGATGAGCGGTGTTGCGGGCGCTTATTTCCAGGTAATGACCAGCACCATGATAGTAACCCTAACCTGCTCTTTCCTTGTAACCTGGATAGGTTTACCCGTAATTTATTTACTGCTTAGCCGCCATAAAAAGAAAGAGCCTAACCAAATACAAGAAGAAGAGCATCACGTAAAAAAACAGCGTTGGGTTTCCTTTTTTATCCTTCGTCCCGTAATTAGTTTGGTGATGATAGTGGCGTTAATAGCGGTAATTATAATTATCCCGGGCAAAATGGAAACAGGTTTCCTGCCGGATATGGATGAAGGTAGTATTGTACTGGATTATACATCACCTCCCGGTACATCGCTTGATGAAACCGACCGTATGCTGCGCGAAATAGAAAAGATCATTATTAAGAATCCGGATGTGGCTGCTTACTCGCGCCGAACAGGCACCCAAATGGGTTTCTTTATTACCGAGCCCAATACCGGCGATTATTTGATACAATTAAAAAAGAAACGCCAAAAAACTACCGAAGAGGTAACCAGTGAACTACGTACAGAAATAGAAGCCACCCAACCCGCACTGCGGGTTGATTTTGGACAGGTAATAGGTGATATGTTAGGCGACTTGATGACATCAACCCAACCTATTGAGATAAAAGTTTTTGGCGATAACCAGGCCGGGCTTCAACAAATAGCTAAAGACATAGCTGAAGTTGTTACTAATGTAAAAGGTACCGCTGATGTATTTGATGGCATTGTAATAGCCGGCCCATCGGTAACCATGGTGCCCGATTACGCCAAACTTGCCCAATACAATATTACGCCTGCCATGTTTCAAACCCAGGTACAATCTGCCTTAGATGGTAATGTGGTTGGTAGTGTTTTTGAGAAAGAACAGTTATCCCCCATACGTTTAGTTTACCCCGGCAATCGCACCCAAAATGTAAACGGGCTTGATAAACTAAATATATTTTTACCTGACGGGCGATTGTTGCCTATCGATCAGTTAGCTAAAGTTGAACTGCGTGGCGGCGATGCCGAAATTGAACGCGAGAACCTGCAATCCATGGGTGTAATAAGCGCCCGTTTAGATAACATCGACCTGGGGACCGCTGTTAGCGAAATTCAAAAAGGAATTCAGCAAAACGTACACTTGCCGTCCGGCTACCACATAGAATATGGCGGTGCTTATGCCGAACAACAGCAGTCGTTTAAAGAATTGCTGATCATTTTAGTTACGGCAAGCTTACTGGTGTTTTGTATTATACTTTTCCTGTTCCGCCAGTTTCGTATTGCTTTACTAATATTGGTAATTGCCGTTTTAGGTATTGGCGGCAGTTTCCTGGCGCTGTTTTTAACCAATACCCCGCTAAACGTAGGCAGCTATACCGGGCTAATCATGATAGTAGGCATAATAGGCGAAAACGCCATATTCACGTTCTGGCAGTTCAGAGAAAGTGCACGCGAGAGTAGTGTTGATGAAGCCATCATTTATTCTATATCAACCCGTCTTCGCCCAAAGTTAATGACAGCGTTGGGCGCTATTATCGCTTTAATGCCATTAGCGCTTGGTATCGGCGCTGGTGCACAATTACATCAACCTTTAGCCATTGCTGTAATAGGCGGCTTTATTGTTGCTTTACCCTTGTTACTGATTGTGCTACCCAGTATGATGCGGGTGTTTTACCGCAATCACAGCTTCGAGCCAGCTAAGATCAAACTATAAAAAAAGCCGCTACTGTTTCAGTAGCGGCTTTCAAGCTGTTATTAGGGGTTATTATTTCCCTACCTCAATTACATGAAAAGAACCGGGTATTTGTTTTGGCCTTTCGCCATTTGTTGCGGGTTCAGTTTCAGCTGCTGGCAAAAACAGGTGATGTGTAATATAATCAATACCAATAGTACGGGCACTCGGCTCAGAAGCGATCGTTTCAACAAACTCATATTTATTTGCCGACACTTCCCTTATAGCGCTTATGGTGCCCCCGGCATTAGCTGTATAAATTATTTTGGTTTGCGAATCGAAAACCAGTCCATCCGAATCGCCTATCGGAAATTTAGCTATCGTTTTGCCGGTAGCGGCATTCATTACAACCATTGTTTGCGAACCGGCGCAAGCAATAAATAAACGATTAGTAGCACGATCTATAGCTAAACCGGTCGGCTCCTCACCGCCGTCAATTTTATAACGGACAACCTCTTTGTAATTAATAGCGTCAAATACAATAACAGCATTTGTGGTCTCGCCGTTCACAAATATCTTTCCTTTACCGTCTGATACCGCTGTTTCGGGCTTATCACCCAATGGCACAGTACCTACTACTTTATTGGTAGCCGGATCGATTATAGTGGCATCCTTGCTGCGCCCGTTACAGGTAATTATTTTTTTAGAAAAATCATCATAAAAGATAGCATCAGGGTTTTGGCCAACCGGTATATCTGCCAATATTTTATAGGTCTGCAAGTCAAACACAGAAACAGAGTTTGCTTTTCCATTGCTGGTATAACCTTTCCCTAATGATTTGATCACCGCTATACCATGTACACCAGCCGTGTTAGGGATCACCCCGATTGAATCGCCGGCGGTGCTTAATATATTAACCTGTGTGCTATGCGAAACAAACATTCGTTTGCTTTCACCATCAACAGTAATATAATCCCACCCGCCTGTTCTGCCAATGGGGATATCTTTAATTATATGAAAGCCGGTTTTAGTTTGGGCAATGGTATTAGTTGCTGCTATTGCCAGTGCCCATGAGATGGCGACCATTTTGTTGTATTTCATGCAAATAATTTTAATTTAAAGCGATATACAAACTAATTCTGTAGAGATCTTGGAAGGGATTCTTGATGTGACTGATTTGCTCTTTTTACCGGGAAATAAAAATTAGGGTGCGACATTTGTCCGAAACAAAACAAAAAATCCTGTAAGTTATTCACTTACAGGATTTCTATTTGTTTTAATGTAGCCCGTAGGGTTCTCCTTTTCGAATTTTCATCAATGCAATGTTGTAAAAAGTTATACACAGTTATACAAAGCTTGATGCCGACAAATGAAGCCAGTTGTTCATTTATGAAGATTCAGCAATATTGAAGAATGAAAATATTGTATGAAAATTTGTATGGCGACCTCTTAGCCTTGTTATCTTTATCGCATTTCGGATCAATAAAAGGATAATGTTTTATAAACCTTATTATTGCTTAACTTTCCATATTCAATTCAGACATTTACCTTAAGGTTATAATTTATTAATGCCAACAAAGTTTTTTACAAATCGAGAAGAGAAAAGCTTATTCAAAAAGTTTAAAGGAGCCGTTGAACACATGGCTGATATTTATGCTTTTCATGCCGTGGTAGGCTATTTTCGCGCTTCAGGTTATTTTCCCATTCGCGAACATTTACACAAAGTACCTGAGGTAAAAATATTAGTCGGCATTAACGTAGACCAAATTAGTGCCGAATCTAAACGAAGGGGTTTGCTCTTTTTTGGCGATCCCGAACGTACAAGAGAAGAGTTTGTTAAATTGATGCGTCAGGACATACGTGAGGCCGAATACAGTAAAGAAGTCGAAGACGGTATTATGCTTTTTATGGAAGATATTATTGATAAAAAGATCCATATCAAAGTACATAAGACAAAAAAGCTTCATGCTAAGATTTACATTTTTTTACCAAAAAATTTTAATGAGTATAGCGGTGGTGAGGTTATTACAGGCTCGTCAAATCTCACCGATGCCGGGTTAGGAATAAAAAATGAAGGCAACTATGAATTTAACGTTGCGCTTAGAGATTATGAAGAAGTTGCTTTCGCTGAATCAGAGTTTCAAAAACTTTGGGAAGAAGGGGAAGATGTTTTGCCAATCGATGTAAATCGTGTTAAAGATGGTAGCCACATTGGACAGCTATATAAACCATTCGAAATTTACATCAAATTATTGATTGAATATTTCGGGAAAAACATTGAGTACGATCCTGATTCGGTTGGAGATTTACCTAAAAATTTTAAAAAATTAACGTATCAAATTGACGCCGTCAATCAAGGTTATAGTATGTTACTGGAGCATAATGGTTTTATGTTGGCCGATGTTGTAGGTTTAGGTAAGACTATCATTGCAACATTAGTTGCTAAACGGTTCTTAATATCGAATGGTACATTAAATACAAAAATATTAATAGTTTATCCTCCGCATTTAGAGCAAAATTGGAAAAGTACTTTTAGCCAATTTGGCCTTGACAAACATGTTCGTTACATAAGCAATGGCAGTTTGCATAAAATAATTGAACACAAAAATGATGATTATTGGCCAAAAGAGGATTATGATTTAATATTGGTCGACGAGGCCCATAAATTCAGAAATCATAAGGCTCAAATGTTTCAACAACTTCAACTAATATGTAAAACTCCGCGTGCAGTTGAGGGTAATGTATTAGGGTTACGGAAAAAGGTGATTTTAATTTCAGCAACCCCTTTGAATAACCGGCCAGAAGATATTTATTACCAGCTTCAATTGTTTACTGACGCCCGAAAATCAACACTTCCTGTAACTAATTTGCAAGGTTTCTTTGCTCCCCTAATAAAAAAATATAAAGAGGTATTAGCAGCAGCGAAGGTTACCGGAAAGCCTGACATTGGTGAACTAAGAAAAATATATGGCCTTATTCGTGAAAAAGTTTTGCAACCGATTACAGTACGACGCACTCGTACAGACGTTGAATCATACAGCGCTTATAAAAAGGATTTGGACGAACAAGGGATCAAATTCCCGGCAATTAATCCGCCAGTATCAATAGAATATAAACTCGGCCCCCAATTGGGAGAGTTGTTTATCAATACTATTGATTATCTGGTTAATAAAATCGCTTATTATAGATATAGAGCGATAGAGCATCTTCTGCCCGAAATTCAAAAAAAATATTATACGCAGGCGGAAACAGCATCAAAAACCCTTGCATACATTATGATGACCCAATTGGTGAAACGATTGGAGAGTTCTTTTGATGCTTTTAAGATTTCCTTAGACCGCTTTCACCTTTCCACTGCTCGGATGATAGAAATGTTTGAGAAGGGGAAAATCTATGTTGCACCCGATGCTCAGATAAACGATTTAATGAATAAGGGCTGGGACGAAGAACAAATTGATGAGAAGGTCTTAGAACTTTCGATAGATAATCCCAAAAATCAAATATTCGTTCCCGAAGACTTTGACGATAAATTTTTATCACTATTAAAGGAGGATCTTGTAGCGATTGATACTATTTGTAAGCAATGGAAAAAAACACATGTCGATCCTAAAATAGAGGTATTTAAAAAGTTATTAAATCAGGAACTATTAAGGAAGGACTACAACCCATCAGGTAAGTTGGTAATTTTCACGGAATCAAAAGATACAGCAAGATATCTTTTTAAAGTATTTAGCCAATGGGGTTACGAAGAGCAAACTATAATGATTTCGGCTGATAACCGTAAGTCTATGCAACATCGGATTCTAAGTAATTTTGATGCTAATTTACCGGGTAAACAAGCCGATGAGATTAAATATCTAATTACAACTGAAGTATTAGCAGAAGGTATTAATTTACATCGGGCTAATGTATTGGTTAATTACGACACACCCTGGAACGCAACCCGATTGATGCAGCGGATTGGTCGGGTTAACCGTATTGGCAGTACAGCCGATGTAATATACAATTACTCATTTTACCCAAGCCGTGAGAGCGATGCATTAATTAGCCTTTATAACAACGCTTATATTAAGCTGCAAGGCTTCCATTCTGCCTACGGTGAAGATGCTCAAGTATATACCCGAGAGGAGGTGTTAGAACAAGTTACTTTACATATTAAAGGGCTACCCGAAGAAGAGGACAAGAGATTAAAATATCTTGAATTTATTAGGGATTTCAGAAATAAAAACGAAAAAGAGTTTAAGCGAATAGCCCGTTTGCCCTTAAGGGCGAGAACTGCGCGTGACCCGGACCAAACGAACAGACAACGAGTTAAGGGGCAAACTTTGGTGTTTTTAAAATCGGACTATAAAATGGACTTTTTTAAAATTGGCGAAAAAAAAATAGAGCCCTTGAGTTTTGTGGAGGCGGCAGAGATTTTTGAAGCTAAACCGAATGAGTTAGCTGCCGATGAATTGCCGTCATACCACCATGGACAAGTTCAAATGGCTGTGAGAAAGTTTGAGGAAGATTTGCTTACACAGTCGGCAGATGCCTTGTCAGGCCCGCAAGCTGATGCCAAAACGAACCAGGCAAAGAAATTTATAAGGGAAGAAAAAGCAGCCAGCACCGACGATAAATTTAGAAAAGCTTGCGAGTTACTTTATAGCCTACTCGAAACCGGCACCTATACAAATTTAGCTACCGAAATTAATCAAGTACGTTTAAAATGCGATAAAAATCAACTATCTCCGGCCAAAGCCCATAACTTGATGATGACCTACGCAGTTAAATATGGTCATAAGGCCAATGAAGATAACGATGATGAACAACCTGAATTACCAATAACAATTACCGATATGCCCGCTATTATAATTTCCGAAACCTTTACTTTATAAATCACATGTTAAATTCAGAACAGCTTAAACCTATTTTAGAAAATAGCTATAACCGAAATGATTGGTACAAAATTTTAAGGCAAAATTTCAATGTGAATGTATTGAGAGAAAATCCTCCACCAATTGTTTCAGTCGCAGGAAACGAATTTAACGCTACAGCATATGAGCTGGGTGATTTTAATACAACTGAAGGGCATAAAGTGGGGATTTATGAGGTTGCAGTTCCCGGTGTAAAGCAGATTTACCGAAACAAAGTTGGTTTACGCAATTTGTTAAAAAACGTTTACCAAACCGATGTTGATGCCGCATTAATAGTTTTTACCCAAGGGGACAAATGGAGGTTTAGCTATGTTAGCGAGGTAACTACTCGCAACCCCGAAACCGGACTAAGGGAAAGTACTAAAACGGATCCCAAGCGCTACACTTATCTTTTTGGAAAAAACGAAAAGGCCAAAACAGCTGCTGATCGCTTTGCTGATATAAAGCGAGCTGATGCATCAACTGGTCAAGGGATAACGTTGAAAGGCCTTCAGGACACGTTCAATGTTGAAAAAATGTCAAAGGAGTTTTTTGACAAATATCGCAAGCATTATGGCGCATTCCTAAGTTATCTAATTGGCGAAAATGAAGAGGGTAAAGCATCAGGGGTTGCGGCAGAACAGTTTAAAACTATTTTTAATGCAGATGATAAAAAGGCGCGAGACTTTGTAAAAAAGATGCTCGGCCGGATCGTCTTTTTATACTTCTTAGAAAAGAAAGGCTGGCTTGGTGTGCCCGAACATGAAAGCTGGGGCAAAGGAGATCCAGACTTTTTAAGAAATCTTTTTGATAAAAGTAAAGATCAGGAAGGCTTTTATCCATTGGTGTTAGAACCATTATTTCATAACACTTTAAATCAGGTCCGCGATGGGGACTTTTTTGCAATTGACAATACCTTATTTAATGGGATTGAATACAATAAATATAAAATTCCCTTTCTAAATGGAGGCTTATTTGAACCCGAAGCATACAATACAGATTTCTTAATTTTTCCGGCAGAGCTATTTAAAAATCTTTTCGCCTTTTTTGATCGTTACAATTTCACCGTTCATGAAGATAGCCCTCAGGAACACACCGTAGCGGTTGACCCTGAAATGCTGGGGCATATTTTTGAAAACTTACTGGAAGACAATAAAGACAAAGGCGCATTTTATACTCCTAAAGAGATTGTTCATTACATGTGCCAGGAAAGTCTAATTGAATACTTATGTACTAAATGCGAAGCGGAATCAGATGAGAACTTACGTGCCGGTATTGAAGGATTTATTAAAAACCAAGAACTTGGCGGCATTGCCGAATATGACGAAATTATATTACAGGCCCTGCGAGATGTAAAGATCTGCGATCCGGCTATCGGCTCAGGAGCTTTCCCTATGGGTGTATTATTAGAGATTTTTCACTCAGTTGAAACACTCTATTATGAATTTGATGCCACTAAAAGAATTTGGGATTTGGAAGATGGCTGGAATCCGGCCAAAGTGAAATTAAGTATTATTGAAAATAGCATCTATGGTGTTGATATTGAACCAGGTGCTGTTGATATTGCCCGTTTGCGTTTTTGGTTGAGTTTAGTTGTAGATGAGGTTAAGCCACAACCGTTGCCTAATTTGGATTATAAAATCATGCAGGGCAATAGTTTATTAGAAAGTTTTGAAGACATTGACCTATGTGTTAAAGTTGGTGAAGAAGAAAACTCGTTATTTCGGGATGAGACAAAATTTAGCTTAAGCGACATCACTAAACTTAAAACACAAGTAAAAAAGTATTTCAAGGCCGATACCCCTACAAAAAAGGCAACATTACAGGCGTCCATTAACCAAGTAATTAATAAATTTATTTCTGAGCGTATTGCCGAGAAACAAAAGCGCAATGACGAAGCAACCAACGATGCAAGTAACAGCTTAGTTTTGGAAAGCAGGCGCAGCCCAACGTCAGAAGCTTTAAAAATTAAGCAACAAGGGAATTTAAAGAAACTTCGTTCAACCCTTGAAAAATTAATAAAAGACGGCGAACATATCCGTGAATTACAAAACGAGTTATTGTTAATGCGGCAGTCAAAAGTCTATCCCTACTTTTTATGGCATTTGTGGTTTAGTGATGTTTTTGATGATGGTGGATTTGATATAGTGATCGGTAACCCGCCGTATATACAACTTCAAAGCATGAAAAAACAGACTGATTTACTTCAGGCTGCTGGCTATGAGACATTTTCGCGAACAGGAGACATCTATTGTTTGTTTTATGAAGTAGGATTTGAGCTTCTTAAAACCGAAGGAATTTTGACTTACATTACCTCAAACAAATGGATGCGCTCTGCCTATGGAGAACGTTTAAAAGATTATTTTTTAAGAGAAACAAACCCTTTATTATTACTTGATTTTGGCGGTTACCAAGTATTTGAAACAGCAACGGTTGATACTAATATTTTAGTCTCGCAAAAGGCGATTTATAGCGGAAGAACTAATACTTGCGTTCTTAACAAAAGCCTAAAAAGTCTAAATAAAATGAGCGATTTTATTAGACAAAATATTAATGAGACATATTTGGATTCTGGAAGCTGGGCTGTTTTAAATTCAATAGAAACCGCTATAAAGAAGAAAATGGAAACAATAGGCGTTCCTTTAAAAGATTGGGATATTAATATATACCGAGGTATACTAACGGGATATAACGAAGCATTTATTATTGATGAAAAAACAAAAAATGAAATAATTTCTAAGTCAAAATCAGCAGATTTAAGCGAGATAATAAGGCCAATACTACGTGGGAGAGATGTACAAATACCGAGCCGAATGGGCTAATTTGTATATAATTGCTTTACATAATGGTTACACCAATTCTGAAGGAAAGATAGTTCCTCCAATATATATAGACGATTACCCATCTATTAAAGAACACTTGGATAAGTTTTTACCACAGTTGAAAATAAGGACGGACAAAGGATTCACACCATACAACCTCAGGAGTTGTATTTATATGGACGATTTTTTTAAACAGAAAATCATATATCCAAACATGACAAAATTCTTGCCTTTTTATTATGATGAACACGGGTTTTTCACTAATCAAAAATGCTTTATTATCAGTGGTAAAAACATTGGATTTCTAACTGCATTTCTCAATTCATCTATTTTTAAATTTTGCTTTAAGGAAAGTTTTCCAGAACTTCAGGGAGGGACAAGAGAACTAAGCAAGGTCTTTTTCGACAAGATACCTGTGATACAAATTACCGACGAACAAAATCAGCAATTTGAAATTATGGTAAAAGAAATTCAATCCATGAAGAATCAAAAGATGGATACCTTAGCGTTAGAGAAACAGATCGATCAGTTGATTTTTGATTTATATGAATTGAACGATAATGAAAGAAATGCTATAGGATACATAGAAATAAAATAATTAACTATTTGATATATAGGCTATTTCCTCTACACTTAAATCAAATAATTCAAAAAATAACAAATTTATACGGCAATCTACATCTATTGCCTCATCAATTAAATTATTTGAAATAGCAGTTAGATATAAATCAACTAATCGGCTTATTTCATATTTCGCTTCTTCACTTGCTTTGGGTATTAACAAGGGTTCCAAAGCCTGTACGCTCGTTATTACATCGCCGGTACCAGTTTGTGGAGAGTTTCTTAATAGCTCTCTTCTGCTCACCGTAGAATTTAAATATCCGACTAAAAATTTCATATCGCTGCCGGTAGCAAAACAAGTGCTGTCTAAGCAAAATAGTCCGCTTTCGTCATATGAGAATCTAATCACAGATCCGATTCGTTTCCAAATAATTTTTTGTTTAAAAAAATCGTCCATATAATTTGCTCCCCATCTCTGTAAGGCATACCATTCATACCTTATTCCTGTTTCGGCTTTGTTTCTATTTGACAGTTGAGTTTTGAAGTTTAATAAATGGTTGTAAATAGCCGGATATTGAATTTGGAATTGTATTTCTGCCTCTTTTGAGGCTCCAGAAATTGAGCTATCCTTGTGTAGCGGAAAATGCCACGGAATATAAATCAAATATAACTCCTGCCAGTTGGTTTTATATCTGTCTACATCTCTTCCTCTTAAAATTGGTTTGATAATATTACTTAAATCTTCACCTCCAGATTGCGAAACCAATTCATCCTTCTTCGAGGTATCTATTATGAAGGCATCGTTATATCCCGTTAGTATACCTCGATATATATTAATATCCCAATCTTTTAAAGGAACGCCTATTGTTTCCATTTTCTTCTTTATAGCGGTTTCAATTTCATTCGCGACGATCCAATTCCTTGAATTTAATTGTACTGAATTAATATTTTGTCTAATAAAATCGCTCGTCAAACTTAATTTACTAATCATACTTTTTAAGATGTTGCAGAATTTATCAAATCATATATTGTCTATTTTAACTCTTTAAAAAACATAGACACTATGAAATATGGCTACATCCGAATCAGTACGGACAAACAAACAACTGAAAATCAACGGTTCGAGATTTTAAAATTTGCTAATATTCGTCAATTAGAAATTGATGAGTGGGTTGAAGAAACAATCAGTTCAACCAAACGGCTTGACATACGCAAGTTTGGCGAATTGTTACAGCGAATGAAGAAAGGTGACGTTTTAATAGTGTCAGAATTATCGAGAATTGGACGTAACCTCATGCAAATTATGAAGATATTACATGACTGTATGGAAAAGGATGTAATGGTATATACAGTTAAAGAGAACTATGAATTAGGAAATAACATTAATTCCAAGGTTTTAGCATTTGCCTTCGGCCTATCTGCAGAGATTGAACGCAATTTAATATCGCAGCGTACAAAGGAAGCTTTGGCCCGTCGTAAAGCGGAAGGTAAAATATTAGGAAGACCAAAGGGCAGCAAATCACAAATCAGGAAACTGACAGGTAAAGAAGACGATATTAAGATACTGCTTAACAAAAAGATTTCGCACAGTGCTATTGGTCGTATTTTGGGAGTTCACCGAATAACAGTATCTTCATTCGTCAAAGAGTTTAAATAAAACCTACACAATGCCTAATACTTTACATTCGCGAGTATTGGAGTTTCTACTCAAATACCGCCAATCAAATTCCTCATTTAAATTTTGGCTCCGTCAGCGGGATAAAAATAATAGACTAACAGATGGCTTGTGGTTTCAAGGAACTGAAGGTTACACGTTTGTTGGCTTATACAACCGCGGCGGCGGCACAAATATGACTCGAAGTTTCGGTATCATTTTTTGGGAGGCTGACGATGGATCACTTGCAGCAAATATTCAAATTGTTTGGAATGAAGAAAAAGATAAAAAAATCATAGCATTTTATTTAAAAGCTATTGATTTATTGGGCGACTTTAGCAAGGAAACTACGACAAAGTACCTTAAGTATTTGGCTCCAAATAATGCGGAAGTAGCTGTACTGAATTTTTTAAAGAATGATAAACCCAAGGTTGATGCCTTGATTAAGGAGATGGGCTTATCTGAGCTCCTGTTTTTAGACGAGAACCAATTTAATGCCCAGCTAAGTAAAGTGCTTTCAATCAAGGGCATTGACAACGAAACGCAACCAAATTCAATAACCATGTCATTAAATACCATTCTATACGGCCCACCGGGAACGGGTAAAACGTACAACACCATTAATAAAGCTGTTGCCATAACAAATCCTGATTTTGTGGCAAAAGATCGAGAAGAATTGAAAAAGGAATATCAGCGATTGCGCGAGGAAGGGCAAATAGTGTTTACCACTTTTCATCAAAGTTTAGGCTACGAAGATTTTATTGAAGGTATTAAACCTGTATTACTCCAACCTGAAGATGAGGCAGAAGGAGTTGAGACGATACTACCGGGTACAGCAAATGCAATTGCTAATACTATAAATTATAAGATAGAGCCCGGAATATTTTTTACACTTTGCGAGAGAGCTCGTTATAGACCCGATGTTCAAATAAAACGTTTCCAAATAAGTGAAGATCAGTTTAAAAAAGCGCAGCTTTTTAAAATATCATTGGGCAATACTTTACGCTCCGAGGATAATGAGATATATGATTATTGCATGGAAAATAACTGCATAGCTTTGGGTTGGGGCGGCCTCAATAATTTCAGTAATTTAAACGAATCCGAAACTAAAGCCTTGGCTAAAGACAAGGGCGAAGGTGATTTTGCGACATCTTGTATTAGCAAATTTATACATTACGTCAAAAAGGGTAATTACGTACTGATTTCTAAAGGCAACTATATTTGCCGGGCAATAGGCCGTATTACTGGCGATTATTATTTTAAACAAACAGATGAAATTGATTATTGTCAATTTAGAAATGTCGAATGGTTGGTTAAAGATGTTGCAATTCCAGTTTCAGAAATTTATAATAAATCATTTTCTCAGCAAAGTATTTATAAGCTGGATCATCAAAAAATAAAGCGCGAGTTTTTTGTTAAAAGTGAGGAGGAAATAAAAAAGGAGATTGCCGCTAAGCCAAAAAATTATGTCATGATAATTGATGAAATTAACCGAGGTAACGTTTCACAAATTTTTGGCGAACTTATTACTTTAATTGAAGACGATAAGCGAGAAGGCTGCCCCGAAGCCTTAGATGTAACATTACCTTATTCTAAAAAAAGCTTTTCGGTTCCCCCCAACCTTCATATAGTAGGTACGATGAATACGGCAGACAGGAGTGTTGAAGCATTAGACACCGCCCTTCGCAGGCGCTTTAGCTTTATAGAAATGCTACCCCAAGAAAACAATATCGGAATTATCGACTTTAATGGCATTAACTTAAAAACCGTTTTACAAAATATTAATATACGCCTTGAAACCCTATTATCACGAGATCATCTTATAGGTCATTCGTTCTTCCTAAATATCGATAGCGTTACTAAGCTGCATAACGCATTCTTTAATAAGATAATTCCTCAGCTACAAGAATATTTTTTTGGTGATTATGGAAAAATTGGTCTTGTATTGGGTAAGTGCTTTATAACCGCCGTAGCTGATGTTGCCGTGTTTGCAGATTTTGAGTACGAGGACAAAGACCTTTTATCAGAAAAGAAAGTTTACAGGATCGTCAGTTTTACCGACGAAGATCATCTTATAGACGAAGATAAATTTATAGCGGCGGTTAAAGCAATTGCTGGTTAGTGATGAAGACACTCAAAGTTTTCGAGTATCAAACTATCTCCATAGGCCAAGACTTGATTTTCAATTTTGGTAAAAAACACCAAAAGTTATCATTAGAAAAAAAGTATATAGACGCTTTATGGAAGCTATATGATGCAAAAAAAAGGCCATTTTTCAAACCTACTCGTAATGGTATTTGCTTTAACCAATATGTGGGCGTTGTAAAAGTATTGGATCTTACTATTGAGATTTTGCCTAAAGCAGATAATCAACGGTTAAACTTGGACGATTTTGAGGCAACCAAGCAACAGGAAACTAAATGGCAAAGCATATTAATTGACATGTTAAAAGTATGCCATTTAATAAATACCCCTTCCATATCCGATGCACACTTAAAAACACGCAGCAATAGTATTCTTGATTTATATATTGAACGCTTTATTAATGAAATAAACGCCCTAATAAGGCAAGGACTGATTAAAAAATACAGAAAAGTAGAAGATAATTGTCATGCCCTTAAAGGGAAACTACTTGTAGGAAAACATGTTCAAAAAAATCTTGTACATCAGGAACGTTTTTATGTAGCTCAAAGCCATTATGACAAAAATCACTTATTACATAAAATACTTGCAAAGGCTATAGCGATATTGCCCGGTTTATGTAATAGCCAAGCATTAATATCTGAATGTTGTAGTTTAAAATTAAACTTTCCTGAAGTTGACGACTTACGAGTAACGGAGAATTTGTTTGATAAAATTAGCTTTGACCGGAAATCCAATCCTTATCAAATATCAATTCAAATAGCAAAAATGCTTTTACTGAATTACCGCCCTGATCTAAGCACTGGTGCTAATAATTCCATCGCTATTTTATTCAATATGAATCAACTATGGGAAGAATACATTTTTAAAATTTTGCACAAAAGCAGGCCACAGAGCGTAAAAAACATTTACAATCAAAAATCTATCCGCTTTTGGGAAACAGCAGCGTCAAAAAGATATTTAAAACCGGACATAGTAATTGAAACGGCCGAACAAGGGAATATTGTGATTGATACGAAATGGAAAAATATTAATAATGATCCTTCAAAAATAGGGATGGATGATTTAAGGCAGATGTACGCATACCATCATTTTTTTGAAGCCCGCAAGTGCTATTTATTATATCCCGGAAATAATGAACCCATAAAAAACGGTGAATTTTGTAGAAAATATTTTTTCAAGGCAGAAGAAATACAAGAAAAACACTGCGGTCTAATAATTTCGAAAGCTTGGTATGAAAGCAATCTAATTGCTAAGACCTATCTAAATTCTGGGTTAGGCGTCGAATTGTATAAATCTTTAGGTTTGATATAATACATAGCGCGTTGCTATTCGTTGGTAACATGATCCAACCATAGCATTATAGCCGTTTTTTTTCTACTGGATAACGCTATAATCAACAAGAAAAAAATCTCAACAATAAAAACGGGCAGAATTTTCTCAAAAATTAACTATTTAATTAGTTTGAAAGGTCGTTTTCTTACCTCTCAACATTTGTAATATTAAATAGGTAGCAATTATAAATTATATATAATAAAGATTTCAATACAATATTTTATAAAAGCTCCAAATTCACAATCTGCTAAAAGTTTCCTAAAACACCATTTCTCTTGCATAAATTACTGTAATACTCTCTCTTTACAAAGTTAGTCAGCGCTGATTTTAACATCAACTAACAGAGTGTTAATTATAAAAAAAGAAGATGTCGTAGACAAATTTTATGCAACAAATGATAGAGGGCAAAGGTGTAGCGTGGATATACCGCTGATATTGACCACCCAATTCCGGCGGAATGTGACCAGTGATTCCGCGTCAAATTGACCACCCCATTCCGGGGCAAACTGACCAGG